>NZ_JBIWAL010000004.1:0-169036 GCF_044760045.1 Pseudomonas sp. NPDC098747
CACCTTGGATAAAGCGCTTCATGGGCGATCCTTGCGATGAAATCCTCAGAAATCATAGCAAGGGTTTGCGAAAGCGTTTTTACACACTCTGGGCCGAAAGCTGCCGCTCACGAACGACTGCTTTCGGCCAGAAGCGGACGTTCGGCTTGAGTAGCCTCGAGCCGAATTGCAGGAACAGCAGCTGGAAATATGATCTTGGCCAGGAGGTCAAAGCGTCCGGCTTGGCACTTTCATCTCTGCGCCATGGACTATGATCTAGTATGCGATTTGACAAAACGCTGTCACTCTTTCACTCAGTTTTTTTGATTCATTCCGAGACAAAACATCTTCCGATAGTCAGATGGCGATGTACCTAGATGAGCGCCAAATTGTTGTCTTAAAGATAGGGGCGTTCCAAAACCTACTTCACCCGCGATGCATTCAATCGGTAATTCAGTCGTTTCCAGTAGCTCTTGGGCTCTGACAACTCGTTCAGCGTTTAACCATTTGGATACGGTAGTGCCGGTGGCCTCCTTAAACCGACGAGTAAAGGTGCGCCTACTCATTTTAGCCATGTCCGCCAGGACGTCGAGCGACAGATTACTGGACAGGTTTATGCGGGCCCACGCTAGTACATCAGACAAATGAGTCTCGCTAGATAACTGCGGCACAGGATGCTCTACGTATTGAGCTTGGCCTCCCTGCCTATGCGGCGGTGTCACCAGCATCTTCGCGGTACGATTCGCCACATCAGCACCGAGCCGCTGGCGTACCAGATGCAGGCAACAATCGATTGCCGCTACGGTTCCCGCAGAGGTCATTATATTGCCGGCACTGACATAGAGCACCTCAGGCCGAAAACGAACCTCCGGGAAACGTCGCGCAAATTCGTCACGGGCCACCCAGTGAGTCGTAGCCTCTTTCCCATCAAGTAGCCCGGCATCGCCCAGCACAAATGCTCCTAGGCATAACCCTACTATCAGCTTGCCTTTGGAATTGGCGAGCTGTAAGGCTTTCACAAGCTGTGCAGACGCAGCGGCCGATTGATCGCCCCACGCTGGAATGACAATTACGTCAGATGCCTCCATCAGTTCTAGGCCATGGGTGACCGCCAGTCCGATGCCTTGGTCACTGCTCACCACTCCCGGCACCTCGGCACAGTAATTGATCTCGTAACGAGGCTCATCAGGCGCGGATTGAGCTGCACCTAGCACGACTCCTGGCACAGAGAGATGGAAGAGGCTTACGCCGTTGAACGCTAAAACAGCAACACGTATGGATTGCATCTGTCAGCCTCAGATTCACCCTGTATGGCTCAAGCCTATCGAACACAGGAATTATGGACGACCGCTCACGCGGACGCATTTTCACGGATAGTGGGACATGTCGACCACCATCAGCATCCACAGAGAACGCTCATCGACTGGCCCAATTATATCGCAATATGTCATTCAGGCCACTGTCAGGCACGTAAGCGTTCGGCAAGAATGGTGTCCTTGATGAATCAACAGGATTAATCCGATGAAACTCAGAACTCTGACTCTTGCCATTAGCGTTGCAGCCACTATACCGGCGTTCGCGGCTACAAGCGCCGCCGTAGCGCCTGACGCATCTCATAAAGTGGATTTGCAGCAAGTGCGTAACGCAACGGCAAAAATCACCTATGGCGGTACGACCTTTCTGATCGACCCGATGCTGGCAAAAAAGGGGGCATACCCAGGATTTGAAAATACCTACCGTAGCAACCTGCGCAATCCATTGGTTGACCTGACCGAGTCGGCCGAAAAAGTGATCTCAGGTGTCGACGCTGTCATCGTCACTCATACGCATCTTGACCACTGGGACGATGCTGCACAGAAAGCACTGCCTAAAGACATCCCTCTGTTCGCTCAGCATGAAGAAGATGCGCAGCTGATTCGCTCCCAAGGCTTCAAGAATGTGCGCGTACTGACTGATGAAGCTGAATTCGGCGGCGTCAAAATCACCAAGACTGGTGGTCAACATGGCACAGACGAAATGTATGCCGTGCCAGCACTCGCAAAACCGCTAGGTGAAGCCATGGGCGTGGTCTTCCAAGCACCAGGCTACAAGACCCTTTACCTTGCTGGCGATACTGTCTGGCGTAAAGAAGTCGATCAGACCATCGAGAAATATCATCCAGAAGTCATTGTACTCAACGCCGGGAAAGCAATGATGACCGGGTATAAGGGGTCGATCATCATGGGCGAGGAAGACGTACTACGCGCCTCAAAGGCCGCGAAAGACGCGAAAATTGTTGCCGTGCACATGGACGCAATCAACCACATGTCCCTGACCCGTGAAGAACTGCGCACCTACGTCAAGAAGCACGGTATCGAAAGCCAAGTCGAAATTCCAGAAGACGGCACTTCGCTGGAGTTCTGATTAATTGGGCCGTAGATGACGCTGGCCTATCTGCCCGCGAAAGCTCGGCCCTCTACAACATCACGTTGATATTTGACTGGAGATTAATCATGAAGCGAGGTCTCGTTGTAGTTGACCTGCAAAACGAATACCTACCTACTGGCAAGCTTCCTTTGACCGGCATCGACACCGCTGTCGAAAATGCTATCCGGGTGATCAGCCACGCCCGTGATACGGGATTTCCTGTTTTCCACATACGGCATGAGTCCGCTGAAGGCGCTCCAATCTTTGCAAAGGGATCCAATGGAGCGGAAATTCAAGCAGATGTAGCTCCACAAGGTAATGAACCTGTAATCGTAAAAAAACACATCAACGCCTTCAGGGAAACTGATCTGACGCAGCAGTTGGAAGCCGCTGATGTCCAGGAAATCGTGGTCATAGGCGCGATGAGCCACATGTGCATCGACGCCGTAGTACGCGCGGCGGCGGACATGGGCTACTCCGTTACCGTGCTGCATGACGCCTGTGCCACCTTGGATCTCACATTTGGTGGCGTAAACGTTCCTGCCGCTCAAGCGCATGCCACGATGATGGCAGCCTTTGAATTCGGCTACGCCGCCGTCAAATCTGTGAACGATTACCTCTCGGCGTAAGCTCGTAACAATTCAGTCTTTGCTTCAATTAAGTTAAAAAACTTTTAGGCACAATCTCCCTTCCCGCACAGCAGAGCGCTGGGGGCTCTTGTTGATGATGATAATTATCGGTCCATCCATGACTCGACGGTGTAAGCACCGTTTTTTGCCTTTTCATTTCTCAGACTTGGGTAATTGACGTTCTAGCTTCGTCGGCCTGAAGGTTTCTATACACTCACCCGACATGCTTTAGCCGTGCCGGCTTCCATGATGCGATCTCCTAAAGTTGGCGGCACTTAATCGTAGGCGAACTGGTCAATCAACCCCAGACGTGGGACGTGGGTGTTTGGCCGTAGTAGAGCGCCGGGAGCAATGACTGCATTTGCTCCAATTTTGCAGCCGTCACCGACTAAGGCACCGAATTTTTTTACTCCCGTCACGATCACATTGTCATCATGGCGGATTTTGATATCTGCACCATCCAGTTCATTACGGTAATTGGCAATTATTGCACCTGCTTCAATATTCACGCCCTCGCCGATCAACGAGTCGCCGACAAAGTTGAAGTGTGCCAGCTTGCTTCCTCCGAGCATGAAGCTGCTTTTCATTTCGCAGCTTGGGCCCACGATGCAATTGCTGCCGAGGTAAACGCCTCCACGCAGGTAAGCTCCTGCCGCCACAAATGATCCTTCGCCGATGATAATCGGGCCTTTCAGCACAGCCCCTTGCTCCACAACGGCGCTTTCGTGGATGGCACAGTCTCCATGGCGCCGATAACCCGCACCAAGACCTGCCAGCAAGGCCAAAACTTGATTTTCGCAGTCTTGAGAAACAAGCCAAGCGGTAGGGGGCACCAAGCCTAGCAATGGCCACCGAGTAATAAACGTACTGATCTCAACTAGCTTCATACAAATTCCTCCGGTACGGGTAATGTGCGGTTAGATCCAAGCGGCTGACGCTAGGACAAGGGAGTCCCCCGAAAATTCACGTGCAGGCCATGGCTCGGCTGGGCTGGGCTTTGCTGAGCTGAGCTGAGCTGAGTAGATGACTTCACCGGACTGATACTGTGCTGCTTTTCCATCGGTTCCTGGTTCCAAAACTCCCCACGCTATCTCATTAGGGGGCAAATATGGCTTGGGTAGTGATGCTTACAAGCCCGTGCGGAGCTACCTTCTTTGGCGAGGCAATAGACCGCGATGGTTTTCGTTATCGCTGCAAGACACCCGAGGAGGCGGAAGCCTTTGAAACCAAGTCGGAAGCGGAGGCTAGCTTCTATTACTTCCGCTTAATGGGGGAGCTGCAGGGTTATCTGTTCGAGGCCGTTGAGCTGCAAGGGCTCTCAGCGCAATAAACGCAGAGATTGACGCTCAGCTCACCAATCCGTTGATCCGCTGCGTTCAGACGCAACTGCAGGGCGTCACGCACGGCGGTGCCACGCTCGAAATCAGCTCGGCGGGATTGGTGACTGTGTGGTCGTCGGCGCGCAGGTTTGCGGTCATCGCGTCGAAGATGGGTAGCTGATGTCGGGTTGGCCGTTGCCGAAGCTGAACTACAGTAGATACGTCATCGAAATGGAGATCGGACATGCAATGTTTAATTTGTCAGGCTGCTTCTAAAATTGTTCACATGGAAGGATGCTGGTCTGAGGTCAAATGCTCGGCCGGATGTGGACGCTTTAGAGTCTCAGCGAACCTTGTTGCGAAGATGAGGTTCAAGGGCGGGTTCTTTGACGTTGAACGAACAAGGCAATGGCTTGAAATGGCTCGTCGCGAGGGGCCAGCGCCGTTGATATCGACCTACGATTACAACGTTGCTTTACTGCATCGTGTCTCCGAAGGTCGATCTGATCGTTTGCCGAGTAGCTCTAAACCGATAACTTCTGAATAGCTGGACTTCTTCTTTCGCCCCGCCGAAGCACCAGTTACATCGCGGCGATGATTCGGTGTTGGCACCGGCGCGGACGTCCTTTGCTAGGTAATGCGTGGGTAGTGGAGTGTTGGCAGGGATCGGCTACAGTTGGGAGATCAGTCAAAAGGAGAAGTTCATGTCTTGCTTGATTTGCGACGAGCCTTCGGCCGAAGTTGATGCTGGCGGTGACTACCAAGAAAGAGCCTGCCCGAGGTGTGGACACTATCGAGTAACCGGTACGGCGCTCGCGCTGTTGAAAGCCCACGGCTGGCATTTTGACGTTGAGCTATCTCGAATGTGGCTCGCGCACCAGCAGGGTTCTGGATTCATACCAACTATCGATTCGCAACAGGTTAGTCGTCTGATTGATGTTTGAGACGGCTGCTCTACGCCGGCTAGTCATTGGCCCGCTGAGGTAGATGCGCCTCATGCGGCCACCTCAGGCTTGTACGTCGAGGATCGCTTCCTTGATCGCCTCAAACTCCCAGGCGTAGTACTGCGACTCGACTTAGACGCGCATCTCGCCGTAGTCATGCTGCTTGCGTTGGATGAACGCTTCAGCGGCATCCCTGGTTAAGTGGCTATTCACGATCTCCCAGCGTTTGTTCCAGCCGGTGACGGTGTGGTCATCGCACTCGGCGAGATACTCCCACTGATCGTCCTCGTCCAGATCCAGGAAATGTACTCATGGGATCACTCCAAGCAGTCGAGGGCTTTTTGAAGAAGCGCGTGCACTGACAGCTCTTCATGGTTGTCGTGATTCATTGCGCGCTGGATAAGTTCGCAGGCTTCATCAGCGCTATCGCTCAGGTTATCCAACTCTTCAGATTCTTCCTCGGCTTGGCTCTCCAGTCGACGGATGTCTTCGCGAAGGCCTTCAGCTTCTGCGCTTGGGTCAATGCATTGCGCGGTAAGACGTCGGGTCAGTTCGGCGGCGGCGGCCGGTTCGAGCGCAGCGTAGTGAAGGCACTCTTCGTCGCTCAGAGCGTTGGCGGGAATGCTCATTGGAACTCTCCAGGCATACGCCTGCCTCGCCGGCTGGCGTGATTCATAGAAGTGGGGTATGTATCTCTGAACTCACACTGGCAGGAGGCCGAAATGAGAATGCAAAGCGATATCGACGCACTTGCGGCTATCGAGGAAGATGCTCGAATGATGCTCAAGTGGATTGGTCTTCCAGACGACCAGCAGAAACTGGACATCGTTATCTGCTTACGGCAGATAGTAGACTTGGCGACTTATACACAAACGATCGGCGATTATTCAGAATTTCTCCTGCGATAGAGCGTGGCTGGCGTGATTCGTAGAAGTGAGGTATTTGTGTTCGGCCCGGCATGGAGCCGGATGGGGATCTGGATTTGAAAAAACTGTTGCTACTTCTCATAGCTGCGATGACCGCAACTTCTGCCTCGGCTGAGATCATTGATCCCACACCGTCAAATGTCTGCTCGCTGCTGTCGGACTCTGGCCTGAAGGGTAGAAAATGGGTTGATGATTATGGAGATGGCTCGTCGGGCTGTGCCAGTGACTACAAGGACATCGGCTCAGCAAGCGGTCTGGCGAATAATCTGTCTTTCTACGTCACTGGGGTCAGCCAGTACGTAATGGAGATTAAGCTTGTGTTCAACTATAACCAGCCATCTCAATCCAGCTCCGCCACGAAGGCTTTACTTGCAGCCTCCGATAAGCTGTCTCAGCGAGCGCTTGGGGCGAGCTTGCCCGCACCTGTGATAGCACTGATAAAGCGAGGTGAGCATGGATCCGCCAAAGTTGGTAAAGGGGTCGTAGAGGTGGTGCGGGAAGACTGGCCAACGGGGAAAGGTTACGAAGTCCACGTCATGATGCGCTGATCGTGTTCCGCCAGTCAGGCGCCGCCCTCCGTGAACGGTGGTGGCAATTGGGTTTGGGTTGGGATATTACGGGTGGCCGGCGAGGAGCCGGACCAAGGAGCGCTGGATGAGCACAGAACAAGTTTTTGCGTTCGCTAAGCAGATGACTGATTCGATTATTTGCTTGCGCGATGGAGGTCATCACTTGCAGGCGGCGATGCTGACCTATGTTGCTATTGAGCAAATGGCCTGGCTGTCAGTGGAACCGTTGAGGTCTGGGCCGGCTGACTTTCAGAGGTGGATCAACTCTTACATGCAGCCTTATGATCCACTGCCATGCACTGCCCGCGAAATCTGGGAGGCTAGAAACGGCCTACTTCACATGGGTACTGCAGAGTCTTTTGCGAACCGTGATAACGCTGAAATCAGGCTGCTCTGCTATGTATACGGGAGTACTCCGAAGCTCGCTAACAAGTCGGAAGAAGTCGTTTTCGTAAGGGTAGAAGACCTCGTAACAAGCTACCTAACTGGCGTGATGTGGTTTCTAAATCACCTGGACGGTGACCCGAACGAGCTACAGGTCGCTGAAGGCAAGATCGCTCGGATGCTCACGCAGCGTCCTCTGCAGCCTTAATCGTCACAATCGACCCGCAGCGCCTCGCGCTGATACGCCAGCTTCAATTTACGCGACACGTTTTCCGGTATCACGTATTCGTGTCGCGGCGGGGTGAGCAGAGGAAGGGCGCCGCCGGGGCCAAGGCCGTGCAGGTGGTGAATCATCAGCGTGACCGCCTCGCCCTGTTCCTCTATGCCGCTCCAGGCCATCAGCTCAGCAAGGACTTGGCGCGTACCGGGCAGGCAGTGAAGCCTGATTTCCTCTTCGTCGCGCTCCTTCCTCTTCGCCGCGGCTTTCGCTGAGCGATCGGCATTGCTCTTGGCCATGGCCTACCTCTTCAATTCCGCTGGCCGGCAAGTCCAGCCAGGTCTGTCGTTTGCGTTGTTGGGTGCGAAAACGTCTCAGGCTGCGACCTTCACCTGATGCCAGGCGCCGGCGGCGTAGAACAGCTTCGCGGCCTGGGCTTCATCCATCGAAACCTCGTCCGGAATGGCAATCCAGCCTGATGCAACCAGATGGTTCGGGTTCGCGCTGTTGCGCAGCACCAGGTAGTAATGCTCGATGGCATCGGTAAGTCGCTCGACCTTGTAGATGCCCTCCGGCGAGATCTCGACTGACTTGATGTACTCGGCGCCGCGCTCGTCGCGACACATGGCGCCGATGTAGATCGTCCAGCGGTAGGAGAAATCGAAGATTGCGTTGGCGATCGCCATACTGCGGATCTGCCTGCAGCTCTTCCAGTTCGCCATGATCTGGCTGCCGCTGGGGTCGATGTTCACCACCGCGACGTGATTGGTGCGCAGCGGCGCCCGGCAACTGCTCTCAGCCCGGGCGAAACCGTTGTTGGGTTTGCGTTTCGACTTCATATCGCGTCCGCCATTTTGCGCAGAGCCTTGCGGTCGGTTGCCGATATCGGCTTTGGGCGCCGCTTGAGGACCCTTTCAGGGGCTACCCAGTGGCGCCGTGCTGGTATGGGTTCCATGCGAACTGGCGGCAACTCTTTGAAGCTGCCGCCGGGCCGCGTCCAGAAGTCGGCCATCGCAGCGGCGATTTCATCCGACTCAGCTTGTTTTGCTCGAACTGCGTTGAGGTTCAGACTGATCATGCTGGCCTCACTTGATCCGGATCGAGCTTTCGCCGCGCTCGAGGTGAGCCCAAGCCGGTTCCGGTAGAGGCGGGGAAGGGGGTTAGATGTAATGAACCACTGACGCCCGCGGGCGTCTAAATCAATTGATCCATATTTGGTGAGCGACTGTGACTAAGATCATTACCGAGAAGGTCAGTACGCATGAGTCCCTCCCACCTGACGCATTACTATTCGGAACTCCGAAAGACCGTCTCGATTTCTATCGTCGAGAAATTCAGTACGAAACGACTCTGCTGTCGAATCGAACAAATGCGAATCTGACGGCGCAATCTTTTTTGGTGATTGCGTTCGCATCCTCAATGGCCAACGTCAACCCGGAGTGGGGCAAGATCTTTACCTTAGTTGTACCTTTGTTGATGGCCATACTCGGGATTGTGAGTTCGCTCAATGCGCGGCCAGGGATTCGAGCTGCTTACGCAATAATTGATCACTGGCATTTCAAGCAAAGCCATCTTTTGCGCAGCGAGCCTGCAATGGGGGCCAACTATGATGATTCGCCCCTGTTCTGCGAAGCAGAGTCCAGTCAAAAGGGATATCGCAAATCCCTTCAGTTCTCTATGAGAACCCCGTGGCTTTTTGTGATTTTCTGGGTGGTTCTCGCAAACTTTGACATCTATATCCAGTTCTCAAATCCCGGTTTTTAAGCTGGGCTTGACGCTGTTGATTACCCAGTCGCTGTCGTTGCGCTGGTTGTTTAGGACCTTCCGTTATTTTCGTGATAGCCAATGCGAAGCTCGGCGGACTTTCTTGAGCATACAGCGCTGAATAAGTCGCCAAAACAGCCGAGATGGATTTCTTTGCTTTTGTCGTAAACCCTCGCATGCCAGCAGTTATGGACTGAGGCTCAGCACGAATCGAACGCGTCGATCAGCGCTGTGGCAATTGAGCGTGGTGAATCGGCACCGGTGAAGAAGGGCGCCCGCATGCGCCGGCATGAGGCCGTATTCGCCGCGCTGGGCGATGACAAAGAAGAGCGCATCCAGGTTGTGCGCGAGAGGATCAGCATCAGTGAGACACGTCGCACTCCGGTTGGCCGGTCCACCGCCCGCGCTGCGCACCTGGCAATGATCGGCAAAGTGCTGCGCGCGATCGATACGCTGCCGTTCCAGGTACAGCAGTTTGGGCACTACCTGTATCACCCGGCGATGAACATGCGGCATTTGTTGAATGCTGTGCTGCTGATCACCGCAAAGGCGGCGCTGCCCGATCTGACCAAGGCTAAACGCGTGAAGGCAGAGTACTTGGTCACTCTGGCTCTGCAGTCGTACAAGGGAGAAGTGCAGGGGGCGGCGGAGTGGGGGCCTGCGCGGGTGGCCGCCGAGATGAAAGAGTTCTTCGGCGTGTCGATTGAGCCAAAGCACTGGAACAGGGATTGGATGGATCTGTGGGAATCACTAAAGAAGGTGATCGCTGAAGTGGATATTCAGGCACAACAGTCGATATGGCAGGTTATTCACTCGGATAATGACGAGGAGGCGGCATAAATATATTGACATGGTGGGATTTTGCGCGTACTTTTTCCATAGTGCGCAATTCACGCAACACGCACATGAATACCTGAGCCCGGCCAATGTGCCGGGCTTTTTCGTTTTCGGCTCAGCCACACCCATTGCTCCGAGCTGGGAGTGCTGCTGTAGCCGACTTGATCCGGCAATTTCACCGCAGCTAGGGCGGCCTAGCGGAAGGGCTGGACACTGAAAAGCCGGCAGTACAATGCTCCGCGGTTCTTGCGCCATACCCTGATTGCGCTTCATAGGGTGAACGGGGCGTTTCGGTGAGACTGGTGCAGTTGCTCGAATTGTTAACACCGACGATCTACGCGGCTTCTTAATTTATCGATTGAGTATCAATAAGTTGCATCCGGGTATGTAGAGTTATCGTCGATAATAGAGTGATTTAGCCAAAAATATGGCGCGCTCAATGTTTCATAACTGAAGGCGTCCATGGCTTTACTTTAAAAAAACCAGTGCTACTCTCAGGTTTCCGTCTGGATTGTGTAAATGGAAGTAAGCGGATAACTTGCACAAAAGGAGTATTGTGATGAAAGAGATTAGTGTTTTGATTGTTGTTGATGTTGAGAATGCACTAGTAACAAATGATCTAGGCGGCAATGTGTATTTGATAGACAACAACAAGAACTCTGGGTCTAGTTATGAAGGTAATGATGAGCTGGTTACAGCTTGTTGTAATGGGCAGCTCGTCAACTGGAGTGTCGTTGGTGTTGTAGCTGAAAACCAAGTCGAAATTAATAATTTTTCTGGCAACATGATTAAAGATAAAATCTGTTCGCCTGAGAAGACACCTAGTCAAGGGCGAACTTACTGGCAAGGCCGCGTCAATGATACAACTGTTGGTGATAAAGTGCAGTACAGCGTGGAGCTGCTAATGAATGGGAAGCAAACGATGAGTTTTGATCCATTCCTTTTTATTGTAAAACAATCTCTGTAGAAAGATTGTCTAGGGCAGTGCTAGGGCCGCTATATAAGCATTCCTGTAATAACTTATTTAGCTGTTTCAGTGCGACACCTTAAAGAAGGCCCGGTTATTGCGCCGGGTTTTTTATGGTCCAAGATTCCCATAGCCCTCGGAGCCTCTGAGCGTCAGGCTCAAAGTGGTTTTTTCGCGCCTCAGCATCTGCTGGGGCTTTTTCGTTTATAGCTCCCCACACCCATTGCTTCGAGCTGGGAGTGCAGTTGGAGCTGATCCATTTCGAGGCTCGCCATACCAGCGGGCCTTTTCCTTTCTGGAGCACAGCATGAAGAGTGAGTATCGCAGTCTCGTCGAGGCGATCATCTCTAGTGAGCAGAAGCTTAGAGAGGCGAGGGGCATTCAGCGTGATGCCAAAGAAAAACTCGCTCTGGCGGATGGCTTTGTGACGCGACAGGGGACGTGAACCGCATGCAGAAGGAAGTCGGGCTGTGCAGAGCAGATGGTGACGCTGTCTGCCCTATCGAATCTGTGGATGGCCCGCCGACATTTGCTGGCCAGCGCAGAAGAGGTGCGCCTGTGATGCGGAAAGTGGCCGCCGCGGGGTGCTCGCGACGACTGAAACACCGAAATGAGCGAGTGATCCGATCATTTTTGATCGGCTCACCTCTTTCAAAATCGGCGGTGGATGAAGTCAGCCCAAAATACATGGCCACTTCAGACCGCTCCTTAGCGGCGGACTGATTAGGCGCAAAAAACGTATTAAAAACCTTCCTTTTATACCAAATTCCTTGGCGTTTTAGAATGTTAATTCGGAAAAGGAATTTGCGCTGCTTCTCCGGCAGGCTAGAGTCTTATCGAACAAGCACATTGATGTGCCTCTTGCACGGATACCGGCGGTCTCCCCCCCGTCACAGGCAGTCCGTCTTAAAACAAGGAAGTTGTCATGAACAAGCCGATTAAGAATATCGTCATCGTTGGCGGCGGCACTGCGGGCTGGATGGCCGCCTCGTACCTCGTCCGGGCGCTCCAACAGCAGGCGAACATTACGCTCATCGAGTCTGCGGCGATCCCCCGGATCGGCGTGGGTGAGGCGACCATCCCGAGTTTGCAGAAGGTGTTCTTCGACTTCCTCGGGATACCAGAGCGGGAGTGGATGCCCCAAGTGAACGGCGCGTTCAAGGCCGCGATCAAATTCGTGAATTGGAGAAAGTCTCCCGACTACTCGCGCGACGATCATTTCTACCATTTGTTCGGCAACGTGCCGAACTGCGACGGCGTGCCGCTCACCCACTACTGGCTGCGCAAGCGCGAACAGGGCTTCCAGCAGCCGATGGAGTACGCGTGCTACCCGCAGGCCGGGGCGCTCGACGGTAAGCTGGCACCGTGCCTGCCCGACGGCACCCGCCAGATGTCCCACGCGTGGCACTTCGACGCGCACCTGGTGGCCGACTTCTTGAAGCGCTGGGCCGTCGAACGCGGGGTGAAGCGAGTGGTCGACGAGGTCGTGGACGTTCACCTGAGCGAGCGCGGCTACATCTCCAGCCTGTTCACCAAGGAGGGACAGACGCTGGAGGCGGACCTGTTCATCGACTGCTCCGGCATGCGTGGGCTCCTGATCAATCAGGCCCTGAAGGAGCCCTTCATCGACATGTCCGACTACCTGCTGTGCGACAGCGCGGTCGCCAGCGCTGTGCCCAACGACGACGCGCGCGAGGGGGTCGAGCCGTACACCTCCGCGATCGCCATGAACTCGGGGTGGACCTGGAAGATTCCGATGCTGGGCCGGTTCGGCAGCGGCTACGTCTTCTCGAGCAACTTCACCTCACGTGACCAGGCCACCGCCGACTTCCTCAATCTCTGGGGCCTTTCGGACAATCAGCCGCTCAACCAGATCAAGTTCCGGGTCGGGCGCAACAAGCGGGCGTGGGTCAACAACTGCGTCTCGATCGGGCTGTCGTCGTGCTTTCTGGAGCCCCTGGAATCGACGGGAATCTACTTCATCTACGCAGCGCTTTACCAGCTAGTGAAGCACTTCCCCGACACCTCGTTCGATCCGCGGTTGAGCGACGCATTCAACGCCGAGATCGTCTACATGTTCGATGACTGCCGAGATTTCGTGCAGGCGCACTATTTCACCTCATCGCGCGAAGACACACCGTTCTGGCTCGCGAACCGGCACGACCTGCGGCTCTCGGACGCTATCAAAGAGAAGGTCGAGCGCTACAAGGCGGGGCTGCCGCTGACCACCACTTCGTTCGACGATTCCACGTACTACGAGACCTTCGACTACGAATTCAAGAACTTCTGGTTGAACGGCAACTACTACTGCATCTTTGCCGGCTTAGGCATGCTGCCCGACCGGTCGCTTCCGCTCTTGCACCACCGACCGGAGTCGATCGAGAAGGCCGAGGCGATGTTCGCCAGCATCCGGCGCGAGACCGAGCGTCTGCGAACGAGCCTGCCGACGAACTACGACTACCTGCGGTCGCTGCGTGACGGCGACGCGAGGCTGTCTCGCAGCCAGCGCGGGCCCCGGTAGTGGAACGCACCTTGGACCGGGTAGGCGCATTCGCGGCTACGCACGCTGCCGTGGCGGCCAGCGACCCGCTGCACGCACGCTCGCTCGTTCTGCAGCTGCCGGGCCTGAACCGTAATAAGGACGTGCCCGGCATCGTCGGCCTGCTGCGCGTGGTCCTCCCGGCGCGTGGCGTGCCCTCCGGCTGGGGCTTCGTCGAAGCCGCCGCCGCCATGCGGGACATCGGGTTCTTCCTGGGATCGCTCAAGCGGCACGGACACGAGCCGGCGGACGTGGTGCCTGGGCTCGAGCCGGTACTACTCGACCTGGCGCGCGTGACCGACCTGCCGCCGCGCGAGACACTCTTGCATGTGACGGTCTGGAATCCCGCAACGGCCGACGCGCAGCGCAGCTACACCGGGCTGCCCGACGAAGCGCACTTGCTCGAGAGCGTGCGCATCTCGATGGCGGCCCTCGAAGCGGCCATCGCGGTGACCGTCGAGCTGTATGAGGTGCCCCTGCGGTCGCCAGCATTCGCGCAAGGGTGCGACGAGCTGGCAGCCTATCTGCAGAAAATGGTTGATTCGATCGTTTACGCCTACCGTTTCATCTCGGTGCAGGTCTTCTACGACGAGCTGCGCCCCTTCTACGAACCCATTCGAATCGGAGGCCAGAGCTACCTCGGGCCCGGTGCCGTGGAAATGCCCCTCTTCGTGCTGGAGCACGTGCTGTGGGGCTCGCAATCGGATCACCCAGCTTATCGAGAATTCAAAGAGACGTACCTGCCCTATGTGCTTCCCGCGTACAGGGCGGTCTACGCTCGGTTCACTGGGGGGCCGGCGCTCGTCGACCGCGCGCTCGGCGAGGCGCTTGCGCTTGGTGCGCGCAGCGAGCCCGTCCGAGCTGGGCTGGCAGCCCTCGAGCGAGTCATCAAGGTCCTGCTGCGCTTCCGGGCACCTCACCTTAAATTGGCGGAGCGGGCTTACGAAGTCGGGCGAAGCGGCCCCGCAGTCGGCAGCGGAGGGTACGCGCCCAGCATGCTCGGCGATCTACTCACGCTCACGTGTGACGCGCGGTCCCGCATCCGCGCTGCGCTCGACGAATCCTGACGCACACGGACATGTGTTATCTCACAAGGAGAGTGTACCCCCATGACTCAGAAGAGCCCCGCGAACGGGCGCGATAGCAACCATTTCGATGTGATCATCCTCGGCTCGGGCATGTCCGGCACCCAGATGGGGGCCATCTTGGCCAAAAAGCAGTTTCGTGTGCTGATCATCGAGGAGTCGTCGCACCCGCGGTTCACGATCGGCGAATCGTCGATTCCCGAGACGTCTCTTATGAACCGCATCATCGCTGATCGTTACGACATTCCGGAGCTCGATCACATCACGTCGTTCTACTCGACGCAACGTTACGTCTCGTCGAGCACGGGCATCAAGCGCAACTTCGGCTTCGTGTTCCACAAGCCTGGCCAGGAGCACGACCCGAAGGAGTTCACGCAGTGCGTCATTCCCGAGCTGCCGTGGGGGCCGGAGAGCCATTATTACCGGCAAGATGTCGACGCCTACTTGTTGCAAGCCGCCATTAAATACGGCTGCAAGGTTTGCCAGAAGACTAACGTGACTGAATACCACGCCGATAAAGACGGCGTCGCGGTGACCACCGCCCAAGGCGAACGGTTCACCGGCCGGTACATGATCGACTGCGGAGGACCCCGTGCGCCGCTTGCGACCAAGTTCAAGCTCCGCGAAGAACCGTGTCGCTTCAAGACGCACTCGCGCAGCCTCTACACGCACATGCTCGGGGTCAAGCCGTTCGACGACATCTTCAAGGTCAAGGGGCAGCGCTGGCGCTGGCACGAGGGGACCTTGCACCACATGTTCGAGGGCGGTTGGCTCTGGGTGATTCCGTTCAACAACCACCCGCGGTCGACCAACAACCTGGTGAGCGTCGGCCTGCAGCTCGACCCGCGTGTCTACCCAAAAACGGACATCTCCGCGCAGCAGGAATTCGACGAGTTCCTCGCGCGATTCCCAAGCATCGGCGCGCAGTTCCAGGACGCCGTGCCGGTGCGCGACTGGGTCAAGACCGACCGCCTGCAATTCTCGTCGAGCGCCTGCGTCGGCGACCGCTACTGCCTGATGCTGCATGCGAACGGGTTCATCGACCCGCTCTTCTCGCGGGGGCTTGAGAACACCGCGGTGACCATCCACGCGCTCGCGGCCCGCCTCATCAAGGCGCTGCGCGACGACGACTTCTCCCCCGAGCGCTTCGAGTACATCGAGCGCCTGCAGCAAAAGCTTTTGGACCACAACGACGACTTCGTCAGCTGCTGCTACACGGCGTTCTCGAACTTCCGCCTATGGAATGCGTTCCACAGGCTGTGGGCGGTCGGCACAATCCTCGGGCAGTTCCGGCTCGTGCAAGCCCACGCAAGGTACCGCGTGTCGCGCGACGAGGGTGACCTCGATCACCTCGACAACAACCCCCCGTATCTCGGGTACCTGTGCGCGGACATGGAGGAGTACTACCAGTTGTTCAACGACGCCAAAGCCGAGGTGGAGGCCGTGAGCGCCGGGCGCAAGCCAGCCGAGGAGGCCGCGGCGCGGATTCACGCCCTCATTGAAGAACGAGACTTCGCCAAGCCGATGCTCGGCTTCGGGTACTGCATCACCGGGGACAAGCCGCAGCTCAACAACTCGAAGTACAGCCTACTGCCGGCGATGAAGCTGATGTACTGGACGCAAACCAGCGCGCCGGCAGAGGTGAAAAAGTACTTCGACTATAACCCGATGTTCGCGCTGCTCAAGGCGTACATCACGACCCGCATCGGCAGAAGTAGCCGGCCGACAACGACAAAAAAACGATGAACGACATTCAATTGAATCAAGCGAGCGTCAAGAAGCATCCCTCGGGGGCGTACGACGCGACCACGCGCCTGGCCGCGAGCTGGTACGTCGTGATGCGCTCGGACGACCTCAAGGGCAAGCCGACGGAGTTGACGCTCTTCGACCGTCCTTATGTGGCGTGGCGCGGAGCGACGGGGCGGGCCGTGGTGATGGACCGCCACTGCTCGCACCTAGGCGCGAACCTGGCTGACGGGACTGTCAAGGACGGGTGCATCCAGTGCCCGTTTCACCACTGGCGGTACGACGAGCAGGGCCAGTGCGTTCACATCCCCGGCGACAGTCAGGCGGTGCGGCAGCTGGAGCCCGTGCCACGTGGGGCGCGCCAGCCGACGTTGGTCACCGCCGAGCGATACGGCTACCTGTGGGCCTGGTACGGCTCCCTGCAGCCGCTGCACCCGCTGCCCGAAATCGCCGCGGCCGACGTCGATAACAGCGACTTTATGCACCTTCACTTCGCGTTCGAGACGACGACGGCGGTCTTGCGGATCATCGAGAACTTCTATGACGCGCAGCACGCGACCCCCGTGCACGCGCTCCCGATCTCGGCCTTTGAGCTCAAGCTCTTCGACGATTGGCGCCAGTGGCCGGAGGTTGAGTCGCTGGCCCGGGCGGGCGCGTGGTTCGGTGCCGGGATCGACTTCACCGTGGACCGGTACTTCGGCCCCCTCGGCATGCTGTCGCGCGCTCTCGGCCTGAACATGTCGAAGATGAACCTGCACTTCGATGGCTACCCCGGCGGGTGCGTCATGACCGTCGCCCTGGACGGAGACTTCAAATACAAGCTGCTCCAGTGTGTCACGCCGGTGAGCGACGGCAGGAACGTCATGCACATGCTCATCTCTATCAAGAAGGTGGGCGGCTCCTTGCGCCGCGCGACCGACTTCGTGCTGTTCGGGCTGCAGACCAGACAGGCAGCGGGGTACGACGTCAAAATCTGGAACGGGATGAAGCCGGACGGCGGCGGCGCGTACAGCAAGTACGACAAGCTCGTGCTCAAGTACCGTGCGTTCTACCGGGGCTGGGTCGACCGCGTCGCGAGCGAGCGGTGATGCGTGAAGCCGAGCCGGTCTCGGCCGCGTTGCTCCGCCAGGCGCTCGCGAACCTGGCGAGCGGCGTCACGGTCATCACGGCGTACGGTGCGGCGGGCCCGCTTGGGATCCTGGCCACCAGCTTCGTGTCGGTGTCGCTCTTTGCGAGGTATTCATGACTATCTGGCTGCTGCAACTCGTTCTGGTGATCGCGCTCTGCAACGTCTGCGGCCGCATTGCCGAACGGCTCGGCCAGTGCGCGGTCGTGGGCGAGATCGCGGCCGGTTTGCTGTTGGGGCCTTCGCTGTTCGGCGTTATCGCACCGAGTTTCTACGACGTATTGTTCGGCCCACGTACGATGTCAGCGATGGCGCAAGTCAGCGAAGTCGGCCTGGTACTGCTGATGTTTCAGGTCGGTCTGCATATGGAGTTGGGCGAGACGCTGCGCGGCAAGCGGTGGCGCATGCCCGTCGCGATCGCAGCGGGCGGGTTCGCCGCACCGGCCGCGATCGGCATGATCATCGCCACCGTCTCGAAAGACACGCTCGCCAGCGACGTACCGGCGCTGCCCTATGTGCTCTTCTGCGGTGTCGCACTTGCGGTGTCAGCGCTTCCGGTGATGGCGCGCATCATCGACGACCTGGCGCTCAGCGCCATGGTGGGTGCACGGCACGCGATGTCTGCCGCGATGCTGACGGATGCGCTCGGATGGATGCTGCTTGCAACGATTGCCTCGCTATCGAGCGGGGCGGGCTGGGCATTTGCGCGCATGCTCGTCAGCCTGCTCGCGTATCTGGTGGTGTGCGCGCTCCTGGTGCGCTTTGCGATTCGACCGACGCTTGCGCGGCTCGCGTCGAGTGCGCATGCGGCGCGCGACCGCTTGGCCGTGTTGTTCTGCTTCGTAATGGCGTCGGCACTCGCAACGTCGCTGATCGGATTCCATAGCGCATTTGGCGCGCTTGCGGCGGCGCTGTTCGTGCGGCATGTGCCCGGCGTCGCGAAGGAGTGGCGCGACAACGTCGAAGGTTTCGTCAAGCTTGTGCTGATGCCGGTGTTTTTCGCGTATGCGGGGCTGCATGCGTCGATCGGCACGATCGACGACGCAGCATCATGGATGTGGTGCGGTGTCTTCCTCGTGGGCGGATTCATCGGTAAGTTCGGCGGCAGCTATCTGGGCGCGCGTGCCACCGGGCTTGCGCCACACGATGCGATGCTGGCGAGCTCGTTGATGAATACGCGCGGTTTGATGGAGCTAATCGTCTTGTCAATCGGTCTGCAGATGCAGATCCTTCCGCCAAGGGTCTACACGATCCTCGTGGTGTTCGCGCTGGTGACGACGGTGCTGACCGCACCGCTGGTTCGATTCACGCTGCGCGTGCAATCGCGCGCGACGCCAGCAATCCCGGATGCCAGTAAGTGAAGCGCGCCAGACATGTATACGCCAATTGAAAATTGCCCCTCTAAAGGGGGGGATACCCATTTGGAGGGAATTCTCGCTCAGGACGAGGAACCCTTCAGTCGTGCCTGGATGGCGCAGACCTTCGAGCAGTACTGGGACTATGCCCGCCATGTCGTGATCTGGACCAACAGCATGTTGGTGCCACCCGCCGAGCACGTGCTTCAACTGCTCCGTGCCGCCAGCCAGGTACAGCCGCTGGCCAGCGCCATTACCACTGCTTTCGACGACCCGCGCCAGTTCGCACCCTGGTGGTTCGACGCCGAGCAATGCCATGCCTTTATCACAAAAATGAGCCAACAGGCCGCCTGAGCCGGCTTGAGGGGAGAGATCACCATGAATGCTGCCAGCGAAACCAAGGCTCACGATTTGCTCGATGCCGAGGGCCGCGATGTCCGCGAACTGCGCAACTTGCTGGGGCAGTTCGCTACCGGTGTGACCGTGATCACCACGCGCACCGCTGACGACCGCAACGTCGGTGTGACCGCCAACTCGTTCACCTCACTGTCGCTGTCGCCGGCGCTGGTGCTCTGGAGCCTGGCACGCACGGCACCGAGCCTGAAGGATTTTTGCTCGGCGAGCCACTTCGCCATCAACGTGCTGGGCGCGTACCAGCACCACTTGTCGGAGCAGTTCGCACGGGCAGCAGCTGACAAGTTCGCCGGTGTAGCTCATTCCTATGGCAAGGCGGGAGCCCCAGTGCTGGAAGATGTGGTGGCAGTGCTGGTGTGCCGCAACGTCACCCAATACGAGGGCGGTGACCACCTGATATTCATTGGCGAGATCGAACAATACCGATACAGCGGCGCAGAACCGCTGGTCTTCCATGCAGGCCAGTACCGAGTTGCCGCCGCGCATCCGGCACTGGCGAGCTGACACTGTCGATCGTTTGCCGCAAAAGGGGAGAGCACCATGAAATACGTTCGTCGGTGCACTGTATGGAGCCTGCTTGTTGGCCGCACATATTATTTTACTAGTGGTTAACCTGGGGGTTGATGCTTCGGTGGTAAAGCGAGTTGCTCATGGCCCTCCAAATTGGCCTCAGTATCCAGATCTCGGGTATTGGCATCGGTGTAGAAAGCAAAGATCGCGCGCAGATGAGCCGCAGCCGTGTTGTAAGCGCGGTACCTTAGCTTGAGTTGAACGTAGATGAACGGGACAAGCATTGGCAACGGCGTCGCATCTCCGGTTTGCAAGAGCAACGGTACACGCTGATCAGAAGAGTACCGGCACTGA
This sequence comes from Pseudomonas sp. NPDC098747, assembly GCF_044760045.1. NCBI lineage: Bacteria > Pseudomonadati > Pseudomonadota > Gammaproteobacteria > Pseudomonadales > Pseudomonadaceae > Pseudomonas > Pseudomonas sp. NPDC098747. Next base: position 20,071 of record NZ_JBIWAL010000004.1, read on the forward strand.
ATCAGTTTCATCGCCAGCCACCTTATTCAATGACTCGCCATGAACACGAAGGACATGGCCCGTTGAGGTTGAGAGAGTGGACGTCAAAAGCAGGTTTGTCGAATCAGTGCCTTACGAGGCTCATGAACATTTCTAACATGGCATCTGGTTGAACATAAGAGGTGTTTATTCGCATTCAGCGTTCAACCTATTTGTCGTCAAGGGCCGTAATTGACCCATTGCTACCTCTCGAGGAAGAAAGCTAACGGTCAAAAACTGAGTGTCAGAAACGTCTAGGAATCCGGGGATATTCAGTGAGTAGCACGCCGATGATCAGAGGAACACTGTGCGTTGATTTAAATGGACCTGCAGGGGGGGGGGGGCGACCTGCAGTCGTGACGCTCTATGTTTCGAGGGCTCCCCGCACCTGATGTTCAACTCGATTGCGCCCCAGTTTTTTTGCGCGATACAGAAGACTGTCGGCCTTCTCCAGCAAATTAGTCGAGACAATTACGCCATCTTGATGGTTGGAAGCGACACCTGCGCTGATGGTGACAATGCCTGCTGTGCTGCCTCTGTGTTCAATTTTAGAAGCCTCTATTACTGACCGCACTTCCTCGGCGATCTTTAGTGCACCTGCCAGTTCCGTCTCTGGAAGCAAGATTACAAACTCTTCACCACCATACCGGGCAGCGAGGTCGGCTGGACGATTTATATTTTTACCTATCAACTCTGCGATTTGCCTTAAGCATTCGTCGCCGAGAACGTGACCATAATGGTCGTTGTACTGTTTGAACCAGTCTATATCGATAAGTATGAGCGCTAAGCTATTTCCAGTGCGGCATGCTCTCGACCACTCTTGTGTCAATGTAGCGTCGAAATACCTACGGTTGGGCAACCCCGTAAGGCTGTCTGTTTTAGAAATATGCTCCAAATCTTGATGCGCAAGACGCAGTTCTTCTTCTGCCACCAACAAGCGTTGAATTTGTCGGTAAAAGAGAAAGCCCAGACTGGTCAGCACAAAAATTATAAGCAGCACCATAACCGATGCCTGATAGACGTACGTCCACCATGTTGCAAATACTGAATCTAACGACAATCCTGCTGCAGCGACGATCGGAAGGCCTCGTACGCGGCTGTACGCATAAACTCTTTCTACCCCGTCCACGCCCGACGTCCAGTTTGCTGTTCCTTCGTTGCTGCTTTTTAAGTATCGACTAAATAGCTCTCCCTTTGCGATATTAGTCGTCATTAGCGCGCCAATCATTGGTCGGCGGGCCAGCAAATCGCCGTTATTCAGTGCAAGCAGTATCACCCCTTGTTTGTCTACGTCTAAACGTTCAAAGAAACTTTGAAAGTATGCAACGGGCAACGTCGCCAAAACCACTCCGCTGAAGCTGCCATCGGGGTATTGAGTGCGACGGCTGACAGGGATGATCATGTCGCCGGTAGTGCGACTCAAAATCACCTCGCCTATATGGATGGCCGTGCCAGGATGGTTCCTGTGGTAGATAAAATAAGAACGATCGCTATTGTTCTTTGCGACTGTCTCTGAGGAGAACGAATTAACAACCCAGTCGCCATTCTCGTCGTAAATGAACAACGCTTGAATTCCGTCAGTTGCCTCAACGTTGTTGGCCATTACTTTGGATAAACGAATTCTCTGTTCGTTGCTAAGTTTGTCATTTTCAACGCGCTCTGCAAGGTTGCTGAGAATGCTTTCAGCCTGACGCAAGGTGTCTTGAGCCTGCTGCTCGGAAGCCCGAACAATGTTGTGAACAGCAATTTGGGCATTAGTCAATCGTTCGTCCGCCGACTGCTTTAACTGCCAAGTAATTGCGGACACCAGCATGACACAGACCAAAAAGATGAAAGCTACCAGGCCCACAGAAAGAGCTTTAGGTGTTAATCGACCAGACACGAACGTAATGGTTTTCATGGATCTCTTCATAGTTTCGGTGTGCTGAACCTTACTGTGAATTTTCTACATTCATCAATTCCAGGTTAAGCATACCCACAGCGATCTGAATACCGAATCAATATGGGCTTAATTAGCCCAACATGCACGTGTGAAAACGCCTGCGGCTGAGCCTGTGAGGAGCTATCAGAGCGGCGGGATCATGCTCGCATCGGCTGCCATCAGCTCGGTCAGGCGACCTTCGCCTTGACCACGCGGACCTCTTCGGGATCGCGCAATACATAGCCGCGACCCCAGAAGGTCTCGATGTAATTCTCGCCGTCGCACGCCAGGCTCAGTTTCTTGCGCAGCTTGCAGATGAAGACGTCGATGATCTTGAGTTCGGGCTCGTCCATCCCGCCATAGGCGTCGTTGAGGAACATGTCCTTGGTCAGCGTCGTGCCCTTGCGGAGCAATAAGAGCTAGAGCAGCGCATATTCCTTGCCGGCGAGGTGGACGCGGGCGTTGTCGACTTCGACGGTCTTGGCGTCGAGGTTGATTGCCAGCTTGCCAGTGCGGATCACCGACTGGCTGTGGCCCTTCGATCGGCGGACAACGGCGTGAATGCGCGGGACCTGCTCGTCGCGATGAAAGGGCTTGGTGACGTAATCGTCTGCGCCGAAGCCGAACGAGCGCACCTTGCTGTCGATCTCGTTAACGCCCGACAGGATCAGCACCGGCGTCACGATACGAGCTACGCGCAGCTTTTCTACGAGTCGAAGGTGCCGTGGAACGTCGGGGGACACCTATTTGGGCGGCCCAAGATCACGCCCCTGCGCTTCATTGAGTAGATCGCAGGCACCGCCTCATCGTTGGCGCGGACCAAGGGTTGCTGTTTAGCAGTTTAAGAGCCGCTGGAATTGGTCTGATACATCTTGGTAGCGGAACGGCTTTCTTAGGACAGGTTGCTCGTTATATCGGGCCGGTACTCCCTCCGCGCCAAATCCGGTTGCAAACATGAAGGGTACGCCGCGCGCGATGAGCGCGTCGGCGATGGGAAAGCTTTTGATCCCGTGTAGGTTGACGTCCAATGTCGCGGCGTCGAAGTCTTTCTCGTCGATAATAGCAAGTGCTTGGTCAACAGTTGCGGCTGACGTGATGGAGGTACACCCGAGTTCGGCCAGCATGTCCTCGACGAGCATCAAAATCATCAACTCGTCTTCGACGACCAAGATGCGCCGACCGGCAAGCGGCTTACTCGACATGGGCACGCTCGGGTGCCGGAATATCGATCATGCAAACCGCGCCTGCTTCCGGAAAGTCGAGATGCACTGTCCCTGCCAGCTCATGACACAACCCACGCTCGATCACCTGCGAACCGAACCCTTTGCGCGACGGCGGAGCCACAGTTGGGCCGTCCTTTTCCTGCCAACGAATAATCAGCCTGTTGCCCGCCGGCATTGGCGCAACCGCCCACTCGATCAGGACGCATCCTGCTTCGTTGGATAAGGCACCGTACTTCAGGGCGTTTGTCGCGAGTTCGTTGAGCGCGACACCTAGCGCCAGCGCCGTCTGCGGTGAAATGCGGACATTTCGACCCGCGATGATGAAGCGCGCCGCCCCATCGCCTGCTACCCCAAACGGCTCCAATACCTCGTTCACTAAATCGCGAAAACTCACGCCGTTCCAATGCTCACGGGTAAGGAGATCATGCGATCGAGAAAGAGCAAAGAGGCGGGAATCGATAGACTCTCGAACGATCTGGGTATCGGATGATTTTTTGAACGACTGCCAGACTATCGCCTGCACCGTGGCTAAAGTGTTTTTTACGCGATGATTAAGCTCGTCGATGAACATTTTCGACTTGTTTTGCGCCTCTTTGTGCTTGGTAATATCCATGAACGAAACGAAATGCTGCACGATCTCGCCACTCTCGTCCCACACCGGGCTTATGAAAACCGAGACGAACAACGCACTGCCGTCCTTCCGGTTATAGTCGATATCCAGGTTATTGTCGTGATTCTCACATTTCTCGAATTCGGACTTGATCTTCTCGATGACCTCAGGGTCGACGCGTTGTTCCAGTAAGGAATTGAAACTCTGGCCCAATACCTCGTTCCGATCGTACCCAGTCAGCTTTAGAAAGCTGTCGTTTGCGTAAACGATCGGGTCGCCGGGTGCCTTCGCGTCGGTAAAAAGCATTGCCATGCGTGTCGTCTCCGCGGCAACAACAAAAGGTCCAAGGTCCTTTCGGAAATCGTCGACGGCGGCCTCAGCGTCTTCCTGCTTTTCTGATTTTTGCTGGACTTCAGACATATCAAAGCTCCACTCGAATTGTCTGCTAGACCTTATACCGCCTGGCAGCGAATCACACCTCCTACATGAACCATCACAATAGACGATCGTCCATCGGTTTTCTTGGTGCCAACGTTCGTCATGAGTCCGCGCTTAGCGCAATTAGGCGAGCATCCGATGCTATGACCCCAGCCACGCAAACAGGATATAGCCGCCGAAGATTACGGTCAGGATCACTCCGTCGATCACGGGGCCAATAAAGGTCCGGCTGCGGGTAACAGCCTTCGTGATGCCTGAGGTTACGCTCGGTCCCGAATGTCCGCTTCTGGCCGGAGGCGGTCAGTCATGAGCGGCTGCTTCCGTCCAGAAGCGGGCATTGGGTTTCTTCGCCCCTCGCCCACCCCCTTTCCATATTTCCAACGTTAGTGCAGCATGCATTGACCTTGGAGAGGCTGAGCACCAGTTCAGTGGCTTGTTGGCGCTGATTGAAAATTGACCCACCCTGCCGATTGAAAATTGACCCAGGGCGGATTGCTGATTTTGGCATCAGCAATTGTGGATAAGCTTAGCAGTCGTGTCCCGGTGGAAGAGGCATTAAAGCCCCACCGCATGTGGGCATGCGGCAGGGTATTTTTGGTGCAGATCAAAACAGCTCATCGTCCTCGGCACCATCATTGTCTTTGCGCTTTCGTTCACGTGATTTGATCTTAGTCTGGGCGACCAAGCTGCTGTGTTGCAGGCGGTAGGACTCGTTGCCCGTTTCGACGATGTGGCAGTGGTGTGTCAGCCGATCCAGCAACGCCGTTGTCATCTTGGCGTCACCAAACACACTCGACCATTCCGAGAAGCTGAGGTTGGTGGTGATCACCACGCTGGTGTGCTCGTACAGCTTGGACAGCAAGTGAAATAACAGGGCACCACCGCTCTGGCTGAAGGGCAAATACCCCAGTTCATCGAGTATCACCAGGTCTGTTCGTAACAGCCCTTGAGCGATGCGGCCCGTCTTGCCATCGTACTTTTCGCGCTCCAGCAGATTGACCAGATCCACCGTGGAGTAGAAGCGCACACGTTTGTGATGCGTCGTGATCCCGGACACAGCCAAGGCGGTGGCGAGGTGTGTTTTGCCTGTTCCAGGCCCGCCGATGAACACGACATTCTGCGCGGTATCGGTGAACTCCAGGTTGGACAGATCCCTGATCAGGCGGGCATCTGCGCTGGAAGCGCTGAAGTCGAAGCCGGCCAAATCACGATGCATGGGGAGTTTGGCCATGTTCATCTGGTGGTTCACTGAGCGCACCGCTCGATCCGCATGTTCTTGTTGGAGAAGATGCTCGAGCAGCCATTTCGAGGATGCCGTCGAAGCTTCTCCTTGCGAGGCTAGTTCTTCCCAGGCGCTGGCCATGCCATGCAGACGCAGTTCTTTGAGTTCCGCCATAAGATCACGCATTGCGAGTCTCCTCATCGGTGGTACGGAGCCGGTCGTAGCGTGCCGTATTGGCGACAGGCGCTATCTTGAGTTGAAGGCTGGTTTCGGCGGACGGAGGGGCTGCTGTAGATGTCAGTCGAGCCAGGACATTCAGGATGTGCTCAGCACTCAAGCTGCCTGATTCAAGTACCAACTCCACAGCCACCAACACGGCATCGAGCCCGGCGATGGGAACTGCCGCCAGTACCTGCGTCATGACTCGATCACCATTGGCGTGACGCCTCAGACCGCGTTTTAGCAGCTGCAACGGCTTCGGCAGATCAGCAAACGGAGCGCCATTGCGCAGCGCTCCAGGCTTGCGCTCGATAAGCGGGATGTAATGCTGCCAGTCAAAACTGACCTGATCTCGATCAAACAGACGCTCGTGGCTGGCAATCGTCGTTTCATCGGCGATGACCACCACCCGGGAAGGATACAAACGGCTGCTGACCCACTGGCCGACCCGCTCACACGGCACCGAGTAGCGATTTCGCGCCACGCTGATCAGGCAGGTGCTGGAGACCCGTACGGTGCGCTCGACGTAGCCATCAAAGGCAGTCGGCATCGGCATCAATTCAGCGCGTTCCAGCTCCAGGACGTCCGCCACGGTCAGCCCGTTGTACTGCGGGTGCAGCAGTTCGCCCCAGAGCGCACGGCAGCGTTGGCCGAGCCAGGCATTCAATTCCTCGAAGGTGTGGAACATGCAGTTTTGAGCATCGAGCCAGATGCGCCGTCGGCTGTCTTGGACGTTCTTTTCAACGATGCCTTTTTCCCAGCCGGAAGCGACGTTGCAGAAGTCCGGGTCGAACAGGTAGTGCGCACACATCACGGCAAACCGAGCATTGACCGTGCGGCCCTTACCCTTGTTGACCTTGTCGACAGCGGTCTTCATGTTGTCGTAGATGCCGCGACGCGGCACCCCACCTAACGCGCCAAACGAGCGGGTATCTGATGCAGCGAGAGCTTGTCGCGGAAGTACATCCGCCGGATTTTTCCCAACATTTCCATGCTGATCACCCTGTGTTCTCCTGCTCGAAAAGTGAGCAGAAGCAGTTGAACACCTGGGTCAGTTTTCAGTCGGCAGAACAGCCTTTACTGGGTCAGTTTTCGGTCAGCGGCAACACCATTTCATCGACTCCGTAAACACCAGGTGGCTGAGCATCGGATCCTCCTGATGGATCGCCCCAGCCATGAGCTCAAGCAAGTCATCACAGTTGAGCGCGATGGCGCACAATGCCGGCAACAGGATTCCCAAACCTGCATACAGTTCATGGTTCGAGTAGGCGGGCTCCTCAGGAAAAGGGAGGAGGGCGCGTAGATTAATATCCTTCGCTTGGTGGGCGGTGATCAACACTTGTGAATAGGCATAGGTATCATGCCGCCAGCTGTCCTTGAATATCATATCTAGCAGTCGGCCTTCCGCGGCTGCGATTGCGATCTCTTTCTGCGTTGGGATGGTCATCTCAGCTCCTTCTTAGAAAACCGTATTTCAGAAGTCGCCTAGCCCATCGACGCTCCCGATGTTACGACCTCTGATGCTCCGAGGCGAGTGGCCATCATGCATCAAACCGGTATCATGCGCTGGGCTTTCAGGAGGCAGTTGGTATAAGTTTGGTCGCTAAAGTCCACGACTAGCGACAGGATTTACTGGGTGGATTTTAGGATCCTCAAAACCTGACGAGTCGCTGTAGCTTGGCGCCGCCGCTCCCCCCACCGACATATAGGAAGTTTATGAATCGATCCATCGCACTGCGAACTTATTGGGGCGATTGGATGAAGATTTCGATGAACGAGACCCAGCTCGTCAAGCTCAAGGTACATCTCCAAGCGGACTCAACCGAAACCATTGCCTTGGGCGGATACGTCTTTCGGCCTCAGGGAGACGTTCTCTATTTTGCAAATAGCGGAATACCCTCCAAATACTATTTTGAGATGTCGCCGTTGGAAGTCATAGCTGTCATCGATGAGGCGTTGAATGCAAGGTATTAGCTATCCATGCGATGGATGCATGGGGAAGGTCAGCATCTTAAGCCCGATCCGAAAAGGAATTTAACGATGGCCATTCCTGTCGATTTCAATGCAGCACGATGGTTCACCCAGAATACCGTCGGAGGCTCGCGCCTATGATGTATAGATCTACGCCTTATGACTCATTCACTGCACACAATATCCATATCACACCCTATCGTTTCCTTGAGATAGGCCACCGCGGCGGCGAGCACCAAATTCTGGTCAGCGGTACGACCACGTACCGAGAGGCCTGGCTGGACGATCACAATCTCCGCCTCGATCGTTTTGAATCGTGCCATTTTGATCAACTCGTTGAGCATCAACCCATTGCCCGCGAGGTAACGGGTAGGACGCTGTAATGACGTCAGCCGATCTTCACGACCTTGAATGTGCTTCCCAAGCTCGGAGAAGCGCCACTTCCATTTCGCGGACCTTATCGCCTGCGAGCAGACCTCAACGACATCCTTCACGCGTTCGCCAGAAGTCCTTCCACCCGAATACTTGCAGTGTATGAGAGTAAGACGGATGCGATTATTTTCTTCCTTGAGGCATACCAGGTCAGCTGCCTCGCCGGCCCCGTCGTCATCGAATACAATCTCAAACCCACCTTGGATGAAATGTTGAGCGGCCTTCCACTGGACAGAGTCGACTCGGGCAAGATCATCCTTCCAATAAGATTCTTTGGTGAAGTCGACTCCTGTCCAATCCCAGGCCTCGAATCGTTCTTCTCCGATCTGCAGATGCCTTGGGTCTTGGGGCTGGATGAGCATGTTGCCGTCCAACTCGGTCAGGTCGACGAAACGTACCAGAGGAGGGTACTCGCTCAAATACTGGCTTAATGTCCCCGAGCTTCTACCTATAGTTAGTTCTACAGGGTCACCTGCAGTCTGCGTTACGGAGTAACCATTTTCGCCTCCGACCGTGAGCGTAAACTCGGCGAAGTCGCCCGTTTCGTCGCTGGCCAATGAAAACCGCATGTTGTTAGCCGCAACATCGATGTAGCGCAAGTCGACGAAGGTAATCGGGAGGCCGGTCGGAAAGGCTGGGGTGATCAGCACCACTCGGTCTTCAGCAATGCTAATAATCTCGGCTGGCCATTCGACTGTGAGCACGATCTTGTCATTCGGAAACCCAGTCACCTCCGTAGGAATCAGAACGTTCGCAATGATGTCATCAACTACGATGCTATCGTCCAGAAGCTTGGCGCCTACCCCTGCACACCACCGTACGAACTCAGGAATGGAGCCTTGCTCTCGAGACCAGACCCGGCCTTTGTACGAACACCCGACTGAGACTTTTTCGCCATTTTCCCATCCGGTACCGCTGACATTATTTTTAACAGAACCACTGCGCTCAGCCAGACCAAGCGCAACGGCGACATCTGCGCCGGTATACATTGCGTAGCTGAGATTTCTGCGCCCGTGTTTCTTTACGCCCATGTTCTGGAACACCAGGCGGTTGATTTGCCCCAGCATTCGGAACATCCGTTCGCCCTGCAGCAGATCGGCTTGGCCTGTAACGTGCTGTGCTAGCTCCGGAAACAGAGAGCTGTGATCCGTGGAAGAGAGGAACAGTAGACCAAGCTCTTCGTTGTGGTGTAGCACGAACAACGTCCATTCACGATCCAGTACGCCTTTGGCGTTTGTCCAGCGAACTCGTCCCTCGGACCGGGTAACGAAATAAAGTGTACGCATCTCCCTGTTAAGCCAAGCACCTTTAACCTGAAGTTTTGAGGACAGGCCATGATGGAAGCGGTTGGGGAAGAACTGTTGAGCTCTGTAGGTCGCTGTGCTGAAGACTGGTCGGAGTAGTTGAGGCGATAGCGCCACGTTTGCATCATCTTCCTCATCCAAGCGGTTAGAGGCTCGGAGGAAGGCTACAAGCTCGCTATGTTCCCGCACGGCATTCGAGCTGAGCTCGCTCAACACTCGGTTCCAGTCTGCGTCTTCGCTGTAGAGGCGCTCCAACGAATGGGCCACATCCTGGTCTCCGATATTGGCGACTACTGTAGCTTCACCAATGTCCTGCCCTGCAACGCGAGTAAATCTCCCAATGAATTGCAACAGAATCGCCAAGCTTCGATGGCTGTCATGAAGCGCCGCAATCTTCAATTGAGGCAGGTCGAACCCCTCACCAAGCATGTCGACACAAATCACTACCCGGGAAGCACCTGAACGCAGATTGGCGAGCCGAGTCTCGGTGTCATTGATTTTTGAGTGTATGAGTACAGGTCGAAGGTCAGGCGCAAGGCCTCTGTAGATATGTTCAATAACAGTCGCTCGTGCAATGCTGCTACAGCGAGCCATCAGCAGGTGATTGAGACCTGCCTCAAGATTCTGTCGGAGTTTGTGCACTGCTGCCACTGCTATCGCTTGGTCTGCCTGTCTGCCACCGCTTGGCTGGTAGATTGGTTCGAAATGTATAGGTTTGAAGTATTCGTCTCTTTGCGCGGCGGCGAGTGGGTAGTTGAAGACCACTTTACCGTCGACTAATTCTCCGTCCCGGCGAAAAGGTGTTGCCGTGAACTGGAGCGTTGGAATCGATCGAAAGGCTGATTTCAATCCGCTCCACGTCTTGGCGGGCACATGGTGTGCTTCGTCCAAGATCAGTGCTTTACAGCGCTGAGCGATAGCGGCGGGTAGGAGGCTGTCAAGTTCAAACGTCAGTGATCCGATCGTTGATACCACTACGTTACATTGCGTGAATATCTCTAAGTCTGCTTCCGTTTTTGGCCTAGAGGTGATAATTCCAACCACGGGGTTGATGATGTCGTTGGGCACTACGCCAAGTTTGCGCAGCAGCCCCAGGCCTTGGAATTTGTTTGCAGTCTGGAGACGCAGCAAGTCCCATGGCACAACCACCAAGATCGGCGATTTACCATGAGCTGTCAGTGTGGCCAGCATCGTTTCAGTTTTGCCCGTTCCCGTGGGCATGACGATTGTCGCGGGCTGAGCATCGAGGCTCCAATGAGCCCCGATAGCGAAGAGAGCCCCTAACTGCGGAGGTCGCAGCCCTTCTTGACCCTCAGGTATATTCCCCGAAGCATCCCGCCGCTCAGCACGGTACGAGACCTGATTCTGCCAGCTGTCTGCTGCTTCCTTCGCCAAGTCAGCCAAGGACAACTCTTCAAGCCTGATTTTTAGGTCATTTAAGAGGCGATGAGCTCTCCAGACATACTTGTTTTGTCGGAGCTGAATGATCCCATCCACCCCTTCAGGCAGCGCGACACTCGCGCGCTCTGTGATCAAAACACGACTGCCATTGTCCAGCGACCACAAACGCTCCCTGATTCTGGGAGAAATAGGTATGAGCGTCTCGTTGGTCACACGAGTGACGACCGCCGGATGCAATTGATGGCGAATCTTTCCAACGGAACATCTCTGCTCATAAACCACTGGCGGTAGCTCAACCATCTGGTTCCTTCCTGATTAATACCGTGTGGGGTTGATGTGTAGCTGAAGATTATAAGATTGGTGGCAGATTAGTGGCTTTAATATTTCGATGAGCGTTGGTCAGCCGTAGGCAACGTGGGGCTAGAGCAGAGCGCCAGATGTTCGAGACTCAATTGGATAGTGTTGATTTGTCCAATCCAGTAATCTCATGAGCTGCTGGCGATCGGCCATAACACGTTGATGAAGGAACGCAACGCATGCATGCCCCCCCCCAAGAGTCCATGCCGGCAGCACTCGACCGGCGAATAGGCAGCGAACAGGATGTAGCTTTTGGGCATCGACACTTCGCCCAAGCGCTCACAGGGGCTGGAAGACGATACCTCGCCTCTTAGCATCGTACTGGGTGTATGCATTATTTCGGTTATCACCGCCCCGACACGCCACGTGTCTTCATGCTAGATAAGGAGCGACAATGGAAATGGGGAAACTGGTTTGGGTCGATGATAAAGCGACGGCAGTCCTTGGTGAATTGAGTACTGAGTCGGTAACTGTATATCGATTCTTATCTGAGCGCTTCAAGACTTACGATCCTGCTCAAGATGAACTGTTCCAGTTCGTTTTTCGGTCATTCTATCGGCTGGACAGTGCGGGGCTCACCGCGGCTTTCAAGAAGCGTTTTTTTGAACTGATGAGTTCTGCAAGGTTGGAGGGGAGGGCCGATGTCGGCGCGATTACCACGGAACTGAGGGACTATCCAAATCTGAAAGGGCAGCAGTCGCTCCAATTTTCCTTCGCCACCAAACTCGCTGCGACCATATCGCCACACCTACCTATCCATAGAGGACGATTCGCTCAGATTGGTGAGAACTCAGTTTCGATCAAAATTTGGCTGCGCTGAGAGTGAGGTTTCTGAGCATAAAGCTCTGGATTTCATACTCTGGGCAGCGGGGAAGCATAAGCGGCGTAAATCAAAGAATTTCCAGTAGTACACCGGCACGCCACTTACGCAGAGACGAACTTTAAATCGATTATCATTATAGAAGCAGGGAATTAAAGCTTATATGGACGAAATATATTTCAATGCTCACTTGACTCAGTCAATATTTTTCAAGCCTGAGCAGCTGTACGACAAAAACAGAAAAATTCTAAAAAATCTTGAGCACATTGAAAAAGGCAATATTTATTTTATAGCTGAAAGAGGAAAGATTCGTGTTGACCCCAAAAAAATAAAGTTATCAAGCAAAGGAAGATTGCGAATTGATTTTAGACTGCGCGATGGGGAAGTGATAAGGGAGACGATTGATGCGGCACCGCTATTTATTGATTTGGGAGAAATGTTCAAAAAGATTTATATCGATACAGGAACGCTCCAAAAGCACATGAGGTCTGTCGAAGATACAGATGACTATAAGCGATTGCTAGCTGAACCTGGGGAGCTACCAATAATTGGTTTGTCGTTGATTCCAGAAAAGCAGACAAAAAAGAATGTCGCATTAAGGCTTTACACTCCTGACGGGCAAGCTAATGATGCTATAATTCCAATTCACAGCATCATATCCGCATATGAAATTGTTGCAAGGGACTACCCTAGAATTGCTTATATAGGAAAATCATCATCACTCGTGGACAGAATATATAAGCATGAAAAAATACAACAGGCTCTAGCGGAGCTGGATGATGATTCCGATATTTACTTGTACGCATTTCAATTTGATAGCGACAAAATAATCAAAAAAAATCTGCCTGACGGAAGCATGCACTTAGAGCGTAATTACACTAGCGATGTCTCTGTTGAGGACGCGATTTCTCTTGTGGAAATGAGCCTAATAAATTACTTTAAACCAACTCTCAATGCTGACTATGTATATGCCGAGATCCCTAGCAATGAAATATTTAAAAGAGCTCTAAGCAAAAACTATACTCATCTTGTTGTGGAGGCAATTCATGATGCTGGTAGCTTCTGGAAGTTTGGCACTGAACACATGCCAGCATCAACGAGCCATACTATCAAGTACGATGTATAAATGGCCATAAAGTTCTTGGGGTAATTATCCCGGTGCTGCGCGGCAAGCATCGGCTAGCAGCATTATTGAAATCCCGCCAAGATTTTGGCCGAAAACACATTCGGAAATGTATTTTGAATTTTTCAAATCAGGGGCAATCGTACACATTTGCAGATAGTTCTCAAGTCCATGAAGAATTACCCCAAGAATGGCCCGATCATCTTCACGCAGAGGCATCGGTCAAACCAGTCGAACGCGTATTTCATCGCGGTGAGTTTCTGCTCGACTTCGCCAGGATGCCGGCGGCTTCTTTCGAACAGTTCTGTTGGTCGCTGCTGACCAAGGAGCAATCGCTGCATGGCTGTCAAAGGCTCGGTAAAAATGGAACTGAGCAGGGCGGCATTGATCTTTTTGCTTATGATGAACGCTTTATCGACAAGCTTAATGTGTACGAGTGCAAGGCTTGGAAGAAATTCGATTCGACACGACTAACCAAAGCAATTGATCGATTTCTTCAAGGTCAATGGGCGAAAGATACTCGATCATTTACGCTTATTTTGGCACAAGAGGATCTTGGCGAGCCTCTGGCAAAACGTTGGGACATCGAAAGAAAACGCTTAAGGCAGTCCGGAATTGAAGGTGAACTTTGGACGGCTCACCACCTGACACAGAAAACCCAGTCTTATCCGGATCTGCTATCAAAGTTTTTTCCAGGGGCGCACGTCGAGACCTTCGGCAATTTGTGGATGGAACGTAGCGGGTTTCTCGATGCTGTCTCAAAAGCAGTCTTCGATCCCAGAGAGCGAGTCGCACAGAAGGCCAGAGAGTTCATTGAAAAATCGGGCTGGCTACTCGACAGCATTTCGGGCGGCAGTAACCTACCGGCTGGATCGACAATACCCTCCGCCCATCGAATGACAGGGGAGTTGTCTTTTTCCATAAACGCGTTCCGGAAAGTCAGTCATACCGGCCGGCATTGGTTTTATAGTGGGCCATGGTTCTCAGTTAGTGTGTTCCTGCCTGACCAAATATCCTCCAAAGCATCCGCCGCTTTTGACTTCCACCAAGAGAATTTAAAGGGAGTCACGATTACGGTGAGTCACGATTGGCTCCTGAAGTGCTTTCTTTTTGCAGCAGGGGCGCCCCTGTCGAGCAAAGCTCGTACCTTCATCATTGGAAAGATGCCAGGCGAGCCCAACCAGTACCTGATCGACCTACCTAATTGCCGGCTGACTCTCCAAGAAGAGATTGTCCAAGAACTAGCCGATATATCTGATCTCTTAACCAATGTCATGCGCGATGCGCTAAAGGCCATCGAAAGCAATTGGTCAGCTGTAGATTTTCCATTTTTGGATAGGAGTGGGTCGCATAGAGTTGTCATTGCTTCCCTACGTGAAGATGTCTGGAGAGAGATCGGACGATTCACCGAGGAGCACGATTATGCGAATGGCTCTACACCTTGGCATATATTCGACGGCCATGCGGAGTTTCTTAAACCGTGCCATCAGTCTGCTACTGCAGAATTCGACGCCGGTTATCACTGTTTAATTAGCGCTTCAAAAGAGGAGGAGTTTACGTCCGGTAACAGGGTTAAGCTGCTATGGGCGCCGGATGATCTCACGTACAGATCCCCTTCACCGAAAGGATGGTGGCCTTGTGAGTTCACTTTGCGCTGGTTGAATGAAACATTGCTTCCCGAGGTAAAGCAACGGGTGTTTAGGCGTGAATTTGGCTCCTGGTGGAAGCGATTTCTGCATTCCAAACAAGCAGAGGAGTTCTCAAGGCACCTAGATAATATCTTCGTCGCACGGGATGCTAGGGAGCCATCACTTCTAGATCATGGTCGTTGGAACACTGACATACTGCCTGGGGTAGAAGCCTTACAGTACTTCTTTACATCTGCTTCGATCGGGGCTGCAGGGCCCTACATTTGCCAGCAAGATGTGGAAAACCTATACAGGGCCATCGCCATAGTCGCGGTCCGAAAACGTGGCTTTCCAGCATATGTGGCTTCGTCCTTAAGCTTAGACGATCGCCCAGACGATCATACCCAGCTCATTGAAATGATTCATCATCACGTCGATTCTGGGCGTGTCGTTTCTAACTGCCATGTCGTCGATTATGCATTTCGCGCGATGCTCGAATTGCTCGATGAATCCGACTCCTGTGGTAGCACTAATGATCAAGAAACAATCATGAATTGGCTGCTGCCTTTCGCACGCTTGCGGGACGACGGCCTACTGGTCAGCCGTCACACTAAACGGACATGAACCTGCGCCGAGAACCAAAAGGGAGCGTGAGCATGTCAGTTGGCACGAGGGCTATAGGCAATAACTGCAGTAGATATGGTCATCAACGTTGGTAATCCACGGTACGGGGCTGACACCGACGATCGACACGGTAGCGCTGTTGTTCAAAGAAGCAGAAATCGTACTTTCGCCTATCGTGCGAACTCTGGTGGGGGAATGCGCTGACGGCGCGCGCCAGCTGCTTTCCTCATCACCTCTTTCAAACGCTGAGCAGATCCTTCTAGCTCGGACGGCGACGCAAGGCTAATAGCAAGCATTAACGCATCACGACGTTTGTGTTTACCTTCCAAAATTTCAGAGAGGCTATTTTCCGGCTGAACTGGATGCTTCATCGCTGCTGACCTCGATCTTCGGATCAAATTGGATGCTAGCACAAGCCTTACAACCCGCAGTCTTCCGTTGATCCCCTTTGCTTATGGAGGGTAATCCTAATCCGCCAAATGTTCATTTCATCTCGCTTGGCAGTTCCGTTCGAATCCGAGAAAACAGCTCGTCAAGGGTCATCGGATTGTCCTGAAGCAGATAACAGCCTACGAGGATGGTCAGCGGATGAACGTCCATTACAGATGCTAGCTCGTCTACCTTCTCGATCGTAGGGCTCTTCAGACCGCGCTCTAGGGTGCTGAGATAGGTACGACTACTGACGTCGGAAAAATCCTCCTGCGAAAGCTTTCTCTCCGATCTCAGCTTTTTCAGGGCCGTGCCAAAAGCCTGTTTCAGTTCCATATTGCCGACCTCGCAAAAGGAACGATGAAGCCTTCGCGAGCTCTATAGAGCTACAATCTATAGTGTTCACTTTTGGGGTGGAGCTATGTTCATCACTCACAAACCAGCAGAGATTTTCCTCGGCGCATACCTGGGAGATGACTCTACCCAGTACTGGCAGTACGTTGAGCAGACCACTCATTGTCCCTGGTTTTACGTCAGAGTAGGGCGACAACAAGGCGGTGAAGCGTTGACTAGTATGGTTATGCTTGCCAGCGTTTCAGCGCTTGAGAAGCTACTTAACGAACAGGGAGCAGACATCTGGCTGTTGGATGTGCAGTTGGTTTCACCGGCTTATCTGAACGGAAGTGACGGGTGGAAGATGGAGAGGCTGTTAGAGGTGCGCGAAATGGTGGATAACACCAGTGAGGAGGCGGCCTACGTGTATAGCCTGGAGGGAGGGCATACCTACACTGAGGCCTTGGGGTCCAGCACATCCGATTTGCAAAATCCTCGTATCATTTTTTCGGCTACACCGGCATCTCGGCGAGCATGAGACCAACACGCTCGAACGGTTAACGGCATCTTCGACGCGCTAGCGATTAGGCAATCTAGCCTGCCCGCCGAGTCAGTTGGCGGCGTTGGCAACCTTTCTACCACTTACCGTTTCCGCAACGGAGTCAGTATGTTTTCGACATCCAATCCTTTCAGCAGACAGTTGTGCGCAATTGCCGACAGTGCTTCAAAGAGCTGGTCTCGCTGCTTTATCAAGTCGGTATTCTCCGCCTGCAGATTAGCAATACGTTCTTCGAGGCTTCTTCGGCGGCGGGCACCGTCTGGATCTCTCCCACTCTCCTTGAGTTGTGCGATACGGGCGGACTCGATTCGCATCCCACGGTCCCCCACTAAGGTAGCTCGGCTAGTCAGACCCAATCGACGCTGCACTTCGGGGCGCGAAATAGGCGCGTTCTCTAGTCCTAAGCTAATCATTTGGGCGAGGAGGGCGTCGATCGCCTCATCCAAGGTCCCGCCTCTCAAGGTCTGTCGATGAGCCATGGTCGCCTCTAATCATCTGAAACAGAGCTGTGCCGTTTGTCCGTGTCCGCAATCGTCATTGGATGCCCATTCGGAAATACGCGTTGCACACCTACATTGGTATCGCGTGCGAGGACGGATTTTAAATTGTTGAGCTTGTCTTCCTGGTCCGCCAGCCATACATCGCTGCCTGCCTCTCCGGCGCCGGCATCGCGCATGATCGTAATTGCGGTCGTCAGATTCTCGGCTTGTCTCTCAAGGTTGGCCCGCTCCGATGAAGTGCCCATCAGATGGAGGTGCGAGCAGCCATTCCAGCACTGAAGATGCTTAGGGCAGGGCGCTTGGGAAAAATCGTGAATGCAACCTCCGAAGGGTGTCACGTGCAGCGCCGTGGCATGCACGGTGAGGAATGCTTCTGCAGTGGTCGTGCCTTTATCTGATAGCAAAGCATGGTAACTGTCGGTCAAAGCGCCCTGAATGCGCTTATCTCTTATGCCTGTATGTAAGAAATCGATTCGCTCGTGATGGCTATTGAAGGCCAAAAACTCCTGGTGGGCAGCGGTGTTTTCTTCAATGCTTGTGTGTTGGTAATAGGTATTTTGGTCGAGGCGTTTTCGCCCCAAAGCCAGCGCTTGCTGAACATCGCTCATGCCCGTCAGATGGTAAATCGTGTTCCGCCAGTGTCGAGGTTGGTGGCTTGTTAGCCGAATCGGAGCCCCATCGGATTCGGTTAATGACCGGCGGAAAAAAATGGACGAGTACTTTTCATCGTTACCTAGCGCGTGATTAATATCCACGAGGGTCACCCGACACGGGATTGCTCGAAACACATTTGCTTCCCGTCCACCGAGGCGAAATTGGCCATCAAAAGCGATGGCTAGTGTTTCGCTGGTTTTTAGGACAATACGAAGCGTGCCTCCAACATTTTCAGTTAACGCTGCATGGCCCCGAAGTTTGGGAACGAGAAAACGCTCAATATCACCGGCCAAGTATCTGCGCTTGATCGCCTTCGTTCGATCATTGGTCTGATCGCAGGGATGAATTCCATTTCGTAAAAAGTACACATACAGATTCCTAGCGGTGTCTCGGTTCTGGCTAAACCCGAGCCAACGCAGAACTTCGACCTCTGACATTGCTGTCTGCGGAGAGTAATCCCAGAGACGTCCTGGATGGGCCTCTTGCCACCTAGCGATTTCGCGCTGCTCTTGCGTCAGCACCTTCAGTCGTTCAACCGCGCGCCTGGCTAAAGGAACGTCGCTTTCTGCGAACCAATGAACACGGGATTGAAATTGCTTTTCCGCAAAGTACCTAATCCCGCATTCGACCAGAGGCTTGCCATTGGCATCTACAACCACCTCTCCTGTCGTCCCTTTGATCGGCCTTTCGACCCAACAGTCATAGGGAATTACTGCTACCTCATTACCCCGTTGCCCAGTCGCAATCAATAAATCGATCACGCGCAGCAAGATTTCTTCGCCCTCACTAAGCGGGTTGTTCGAACATAAAGCGTAGGCTTCCATCGCTTCGCCAGAAGGCAGCCTGTCATCAGATTTACGCTGTTTTACCGCACGATCAGGATCGTGCAATGAAATGTAATCGTGTCGGCGTTTTTCTGGTTTGGCATCATGCTCAAAGTGGATGGCGATCTCGGTTAATTGCAGATTATCAATCGTATCCGCTATTACTTGAAGATGAGAGATCGCGTCGTAGAGGTTCTTGTAGCCACTTTCGCGGAGAAATCCTACGACGCGGTCAAAATCGCCTCGCGTCAACTGTGTGGGGTCGGATACGCCGCGTTCAAACAAGGGGTTGTACAGCCGCCGGACGGCAATATTGTAGGCCGCGACCATCGAAAACTTCAGGCTCCGGGTGCGCTGCAGATATACGATTAAGGCCTTGCAAAAATCCTGGAAATCCAAGGGGAGGGCAGCTTTAGGAGGAACAGAATAGCCATACTTTTCAAGCGATTGTCGGTGAGTTTCAAAGGTGATGGTCTGTTGCTTTAAGCGCTGCGGCAGCCAATGCTCGACCGACCACAGCGTTGACTCCCACGGCGTTGTAATCGGTAATGACTGAAAAATCGCTTGCTCCTGGTTAATGAAGCCTTCGAGGCTCTGCCGTGCCCTAGACAGCGTCATCTGCGGCATCCTCCGTGTGCTGCCGGCAGCGTTCGATCGTAGCGCTTACTGCCAGGATGGTTGTCTGATGCTGGGCGAGGGGCCGGTTGTGAATGAGGTCTCCGGCTTGTTCTGCCATGTCAATGAACCGTTGGGCTTCTCGTTGCAGCTCCTCTTTCACCTGCTCATGGCGGCCGTCAGCAAACGGATGAAACTTCTTGCAGGTGTAGCAGGCATACACGGGATTGTAGGGGCAGTGGGTATGAACCGGGAGGGCGCAGGCACCAATGTCCCCGATGTACTGCGTATCGATGACGCCGCGGATGGCTCTTTCCGGCACCGTATCGCGGCGTTGGACGATTTCCCCAGTTAATAAGCTGCGCATGATGCGTTGATAGGCCGGGCTCTTACCCAGTGCTTTCTCTTTGATCCGAGCAATATTTGGGGTTGCCGTTACATAAGCACGCGCCGCAACTGTGCTGTTGTGGCCCAGCAGTTCGGCAATCATGTCTGCTGGAGTTCCTTGGTCCGCCAAACCTTGCCCGAGGTGATGACGCAGTAACATGGTTACCTGGTTCGGTTTGTCTATCCCGGCTTCACGCAGCTCGTGTTTGAGGCCTACACCGATTTCGGTTACCGAGAGGCGCCTTCCTTTGGGATTTACAAATAATGGTTCACAGTTGCTGCCAAAGCGGCGTTGAATTTCCGAAATATGCTGTGAGATTTTTTCACCCAGCCGGGTGGTTATTTTGCGGGGTCGGCGTTCAGGTCGGCGTTGACCAACCTTTTTGGCCATGGGGAGCCACAATGTGTAGTACTTCTCATGATTAGTGCTTTCAAAGAATTCAAAATCCGCAATGTCAAGCGAGTGGAACTGAATCGCGCGCGGTCCGAGCTCAAAACCCAAGAGAAGCATCAAATTTAACTGGGTGTCCTCCCAAGGATCTGTTGGAAGTACTCGCTCAATACGCTTGAGCAACCGAACCTCCTCATCAAGGTCAAAACCAGACTGCGAAAGAAAAATTCGTGCATACGGATCCACCCGGGCTGACTTTGTATCTTTGATTGTTAGGTAAGTATTTAGATCAAAACCTTTGATGCCTCTATCAACCGCCCAACGATAAAACCTACGAAATCCTACAAGATCGTGTCTTGATTTTTTCAAGTTCTCAAGAACGGTAATTA
Source organism: Pseudomonas sp. NPDC098747 (assembly GCF_044760045.1). Lineage (NCBI taxonomy): Bacteria > Pseudomonadati > Pseudomonadota > Gammaproteobacteria > Pseudomonadales > Pseudomonadaceae > Pseudomonas > Pseudomonas sp. NPDC098747. Next base: position 40,463 of record NZ_JBIWAL010000004.1, read on the forward strand.
GAAGGGTCTTATCCCAAGGAAGGCCATTTGCTAGCTTAGTCCTAGATAAAACCTGAAGGGAATTTGCAAACATTTGCGCAGTTCTTGGTGCATATTTTTCAAGCGCATATGCCATAAAGCTTTTGCTAATTGCCATGAGCTCAGAGCTAAATCGAAGAGCAGTCCAATCAATTTTCATTGCAAGACCGCCGTCGTACCACGTCCAGACGCTCAATCGGGTATCGACGTACCTTGGCTGGTCATTAGTACGAGTTCGAATAGCAACCTGAGCCGGCCCCTCGAACACATAGGCTGGCGCAGGGGAGGCGGGTAACGCGTGTTCTTGGTCAGATGACTTGGCCACACCTAATCTCCCTACGTGTCGAGCCGCTCCCAAGCCGCCGAAGCCCGCTGGGCGTTGTGGAGGTTGGCCGACTCGGCTAGATAACGACTTGCATAACGACGTGGCATCGTCGAAGTATCAGACCAGCCACAGACTCGCCGGAGTTCGTCTGTAGCTCGCTCTAGGTCATACCCCCGCGTCTCGACCAGGTATGCCAAGAAGTGGTCAGCAAAGGTGTGACGAAAGTCATGAGCGGATAGTGTAGGCAAAAGTCCCGGATGAGCCAGTTCAATGGTCAGAAACAGCCGATCAAGCACGCTAGATAGGGCGCGAATCGACAGTGGGCGGGCTTGGTCGGATATGAACAAATAGCGGTAAGGCAGTTTCATCGGTTTACCGTTGCGCACGGGGCGTCGGTTGCCTTGGATATAACGTTCATAGACCTCATACAACTGCGCCGAGATGCCGACCGTACGACCACGTGTTTTCAGTGCAGGCTCTTCGGCGCGCGGGTCGCCTGGATCATGTTCGCGATCATTGATACTGACATAGGCATGCTGAGAACCCTGATTGATATCCGTGGTGTAGAGCTTCAGAAGCTCACCGCGACGGATCCCAGTCTCCAGCAGCAATTCAATCATTAGCCAATTGCGCAACTGCAATCGTTCCGGAAACGGATTCTCCGCGGCGCCCGGGCGAATCAGTGTGCGAATGATCTGGAGTTGCGTAGCTGTCAGGCTGCGGTAACGAGTGTGGTCGGGACGAACATTGATGATATGGCTCTCAAAGCGCCGCTCTATGACATCGGCGACATCTGCAAATACCACCTCGATGTTAACCAGGGTGGTTGATTTTTGACGGGCTCGGGGGATGTAACGGGTGACACACCAGGACAGGTATTGCTTCAGCAATCGCAGGTACTGGTCACGGGTACGCGGATCGATCTGCGGAAAAGGTGCCGTTGCAGCGATGCCGATTCGGGCGACCAGATTATCGGCTTGACGGCCGCTTTGGAGCCAGATGGCGTAACCATCCAGCAAAGCCAGAATCGCCTCAAAGTGGCAGGCCAAGATGGCCTCATCGATATCCAGATCTCGGGTTTTGGCATAGGTGTAGAAAGCCTGGATCGCGCGCAGATGCGCCGCAGCAGTATTGTAAGCGCGGTGCCTGAGTTTGAGTTGGACGTAGATGAACGGAACGAGTATGGGCAACGGCGCTGCATTACCAGCTTGCACGAGCAGCGGTACACGCTGACCTGAAGAGAAACGGCACTGAATCAGCTTCATCGGCAGCCACCTCATTCAATGACTTGCCATGAACACGAAGTACATGGCCCGTTGAGAGAGTGGACGCCAGAAGCGGGTTTGTCGAATCAGTGGCTTGGGCAGCTCATGAACATCTATGACATGACCTGTCGTTTAACATAATATACATTATGCGAACCGTCATGTACGGGCCTGAGGGGCTCTGTGATCAGATTTGAAGCCTGGCACGGCTGCTGAAAGTCTCTGCCTCAATTTGGCAGTCTCGCCTTGACGATGATGGTTTTGATAACACAGGCTGCTCAAACCATTTTAGAGGAGCAATCATCATGGATGACACGCAGGATATTTCGCCTGACACCATCAACCAACATGCATCGAAGATGCCTAGTTTTGGTATCCAAGCGAGAGGTTTCGATGACGTGGACGCGGCAACAAATCTTGCGACGATCGTCGGCGAAGCCATTCGTGCACTGGGTAGTAAATTCGATTTAAGCGGTCTGGACGGCGTAACAATTGCCGTTGACTACAACCAGGCCTTGCTTGATCTGGATCGTGGTTACGAAACGACTTACAAACTGACCGCTACTAACTCGCACGTGACGGGCGTTGCCATGACACCTGCCGTTTTGCGTGGCGACATTCTGAAATCGCATATCGTCGTAAATGCAGGCCACGTTTGGCCTCTACTTGACTTGGATGACGTCGACGGTCGAGCTCATGCAATCCATGTTTTGGCCCATGAATGTGGCCATGTTGAAGTAACGAACGCGTACGATCGATGCTTTCCGAATGAAATGCTACGCCCAAAATATGGGCCGATTCTGGAGCAGCTTCAGTGGAAAATAATTTTTGCTGCTTGGGACGAATACGCAGTAACAGAGCGCTCTGCAGGTTTAGGTGAAAGCCAAACAGAAACCTACGAAGACGCCTTTCTAAACGATTTGGCGCTCGTTGATGAGCGATCTAACAACCTGATCTTGGCGTTCCGAGGACATTTGTCTGTTGAGCAAATCTTAAGTGAAATATACGACTGCTATGGCACGCTGCTGAAATTTTCGTCATATCACTTGGGTAATCTTCAAGGCTTAGGAATATCCTGGAAGCATTCTGAAAAAACGGCTTTAGCACTCAATAATCATTGGTTTCTACCCTATTTTGAGCGTTTACAAGAAGCATGCCTTGAAATTGCGAAAGATTATGGCGAGTGGGAAAGTAAGGCTAGTTTCACCCTGATTTCAGAAATTGCTGACGACCTGGTCGAAAGAGCAGGTTTGTTTGTAACGTCTGCGGGTGACCGATTAACGGTTAATATTCCCTATACGCCAGAAACAGATCCCCTCCTCCGTAAATAATTAAAAGTTATAACTAAACTAAATGACTGTTTTATTTAGTTATATTAATCCGGGTGTCGCAGGTGCTAACCTCGACCATAAACGGCCATTCTTGAAACGACCCATCTATATGAAGACGGCGCGCCAATTCAATTGAAGGCGCCCCGCTTCAGCCTATCTCAATAGACTTGGGGCACGATGAGTTCCGGTGGTGTCGGGCTGCGGGAGTAGTCCTCCTGTCTTACGCGCTGCGGTAGTTCTATCACCGGTAACTCCACTTCTTCATAGGGCATCTGCCCGAGCAGGTGGTGGATGCAGTTGAGTCTCGCTTTCTTCTTATCATCGGCTTGCACCACCCACCATGGCGCCTCGGCGATGTGGGTGCGTTCCAGCATCACTTCCTTGGCCTTTGTATAAGCTTCCCAGCGCCGACGGGACTCCAGATCCATGGGGCTGAGTTTCCACTGCTTGAGCGGATCGTGGATCCGACTGAGAAAACGCAGGTGCTGTTCCTGGTCGGAAATGGAGAACCAATATTTGATGAGCTGAATGCCGGAACGTGCAAGCATTCTTTCGAACTCTGGTACGGTGCGGAAGAACTCTTCGTACTGATCGGCGTTGCAAAATCCCATCACCTGTTCGACCCCCGCGCGGTTGTACCAGCTACGGTCGAAGAGCACGATCTCACCCGCTGCCGGCAGGTGCGAGACGTAGCGCTGGAAGTACCACTGAGTACGTTCGCGGTCATTGGGTGCAGGCAACGCGGCAACCCGGCAGACGCGAGGATTGAGCCGCTGGGTAATCCGCTTGATGACACCTCCTTTGCCAGCGGCATCACGACCTTCGAACAGAATGACTACTTTGTGGCCTGTCTTCACCACCCAGCTTTGCAGCTTCACCAATTCGCCTTGCAGGCGGAACAGTTCGCTGAAATAAACTCTTCGAGCTTCCTTCTCACTCCCCTCCTCCATCTGCTCATCGAACAGAGCATTCAAGTCAGTGCCGTCTTCGGATAATTCCAGTTCAAGCTCTTCGTCAACGTGATCAAGCAGCTCACGGTGGATGCGCTGTATCAAGGTGTCTTCGGTGGATAGCATGGGAGAAGCTCGCGTCGGGAGGGGCCTGACTCAGTGTTAGTCGTAATCTGTTACGAAGTAATTACATCAACTTTTGGTTCAAAGCAGTCCCGTAACGAGGGGCGCTACCGGTGCAAGGCGACATCGAGCTATCAGACAAATCTGTCAGACGGGTCCTGCGCCATTCGACTTTCATAAAACCGTAACAAAATTGTTGCAGAGTTCCGGGGCCCGCTATCACAAGGAGTTCCTTCGATGAAAAGTTTGATGAAGTCTGCTGCGCTCGCCATTACGGTTTCTCTTTGTGCGACCTCAGTTTCTTTCGCTGCGGAAAGCATCCGCCTGACAGGTTCTGGCGCCAGTTTTCCGGCTCCGATTTACCTCACCTGGTTCAAAGATTTCAGCAAGAAAACCGCTGGCGTTACCGTGGATTACCAATCCAAGGGCAGCGGTGCCGGTGTACAAGACTTCCTGAACAAAACGGTTGATTTTGCGGCCAGCGACTCGGCCATGAAAGACGAGGATATCGCCAAGGTTGCCGAGGGCGCGCAACTGCTGCCGATGACTGCGGGTGAAATCGTACTGGCCTATAACCTGCCGGGCAGTCCCAAAGGGCTGAAGCTGCCACGCGACGTCTACTCCAACATTTTCCTGGGCAAGATCACTCAGTGGAACGATCCGCAGATCGTCGCGGCCAATCCGGAGCTGAAACTACCTGCTACGCCAATCACTGTTGTCGTGCGTGCAGACTCCAGCGGTACTACCGCGGTGTTCACCAAGCACTTGGCGGCAATCAACCCGGCGTTCAAGCAAGCGTTAGGTGAAGGCAACACCGTCAACTGGCCAGCCAGCGACAAATTCATCAAATCGCCCAAAAACGATGGCGTGACTGCCACCGTACGCCAGACCCCTGGCGCCATTGGCTACATCGAATACGGCTTCGCCAAGCTGGCCAAGGTCGACTTTGCCCAATTGCAGAACAAGGCAGGTCATTACGTTGTGCCTAATGCAGAGAGCGGTGCCGAGGCTCTGGCTGCGGTGAAGATGCCTGAAAGTCTGGTGGCCTGGCTGCCTGATCCGGATGGCGCCAAGTCCTATCCGATCACTTCCTACACCTGGATGATCTTCCGCAAGCAGAACGAGAACCCGGCCAAGGCCAAAGCCATGCGTGAAATGGTCGAGTACAGCCTGACTGAAGGTCAGAAAATTGCCGATTCGATGGGTTACATCCCCCTGCCGCAATCGGTCGTCGATCAGGTTCGCAAAGCTTCCGCCAATATTCAGTGATGCTCGTGAGGCCTCTCTCGGCGTGTGCTTTTAGCCTCGCCGAGGAGTTTTCCCCTACGCTCCGGAAGAGCCCATGAACAAGCCATTTGTCGTACCGGTTAATCCGGATTCTGCTTGCCGCCCACCCTCTACAAAGGATTTCCTGGTTGATCGCACCTTCCGCGCGCTTGCGCGCATAGGTGTGGTTCTCATTCTGGCGCTGGTCTTTGCCTTGATATTCGAGGTAGGACGCAAGGCAGTTCCAGGCATGGAGAAACACGGTCTAGACGTCCTTTTGGGGACTGTCTGGGATGTGAACCAGGGCAAGTACGGCATTCTGCCGGCCATTTGGGGCACGCTCTACAGCGCCTTTATCGCATTGTTGATCGCAGGCGTTTTCGGCGTCAGCATGGCGATTTTCCTGACCCAGGATTTCCTGCCGGCGCAACTGGCGGCCATTTTTCGCACCATTGTCGAATTGCTCGCGGCTATTCCCAGCGTCGTTTATGGACTGTGGGGAATCTATGTAGTGATTCCGGCCATTCGGCCCCTCACGGATTGGCTGAACAGCGAACTTGGCTGGATACCCTTTTTCGGTACGACCTTGAGTGGACCGGGACTGTTACCTGCCGCGCTGGTACTTGCCATCATGATTCTGCCGACCATTGCTGCTGTTTCGCAGGATGCCCTCACCGGCGTTCCGATGAAAACCAAGCAGGCGGCCTATGGCATGGGTACCACCCACTGGGAAGCGATTCTCAAAGTTATGGTGCCCTCCGCTGCCACCGGCATTTTTGGCTCGCTGGTGCTGGGTCTGGGCCGGGCGTTAGGTGAAACGATGGCCTTGGCCATGCTGGTAGGCAACTCGAACAATATTTCCCTTTCTCTGTTTGCACCGGCCAACACGCTGGCGGCTTTGTTAGCGCTGAATTTCCCCGAAGCGGGACCGACCGAGATCGAGGTTTTGATGTATGCCGCATTGGTCCTGATGTTGATCACCCTGATAGTGAACATCATCGGATCCATGATCATGGTCTATGCCCAGCGTGGTACTAAATGATGAGTAACCTCTCCTCCCCTACCGCCGCGCTACCTAGTCTGCAGCGCAAGTTTGAAGGGCGCGCTCTGCGCAGCCTTGTGTTGACCACGCTGGTCTGGGCTGGCGCCCTGTTGGCCAGCGTGCCTCTGATTTCCGTGCTCTACATGCTCATCACACGTGGCGGTGCCCGCCTCAGCCTGGAGGTGTTCACCGAACTGCCGCCGACCGGCTTCGAGACGGGCGGCGGTTTCGGCAACGCGATGGCAGGCACCTTCGTCATGGTCGGTATCGCGGCTGCACTCGCGGTTCCGATCGGCATCATGGCGGCCATCTTTCTTGCTGAACTCGGGCCGGATAGCAAGCTGGCCAATTCCGCGCGCTTTGCCGCCAAGATGCTCACGGGGCTGCCTTCGATTTTGGCCGGGGTTTTTGCCTACGCTTTGGTGGTGATGACCACGGGTACTTACTCGGCACCGGCAGGTGGCGTGGCGCTGGCAGTACTGATGCTGCCGATCGTTGTGCTGACCGCTGAAGAGTCGATGAAGATGGTGCCCAAGATCATGAAGGATGCCGCCTATGGCATGGGCTGTACCCGATCGCAGGTCATCTGGAAAATCGTACTGCCTACCGGCATGCCGGCGATCCTCACCGGCGTAATGCTGGCGGTGGCCCGTGCAGCCGGCGAAACGGCGCCATTGCTGTTTACCGCCCTGTTCAGTAACTACTGGATCTACCACGACGGCAACCTGGCGGTAATGAATCCAACCGCATCGCTTGCTGTGCTGATTTACAACTTCTCAGGCATGCCGTTCGACAATCAGCTCGAGCTCGCATGGGCGGCCTCGCTGGTGTTGGTGATGATCGTGCTGGTCGTGAATGTTGTCAGCCGTATTTTCGGCAAGCCAAAGTTTTGAGAATGGGAGCACCTGAACTGTGAATGTATTATCTGTGCAAAAAGCCGCCCCGTTCGAGACCCAGGCATCTGTGGTCATGGACTGCAAGCTGGACAAGATTTTCTACGGCAACTTCATGGCAGTACGCGACAGCCATGTGCCGATCGAAAAAAACAAGATTACCGGATTCATCGGTCCTTCCGGCTGCGGCAAGAGCACCGTGCTGCGCAGCCTCAATCGAATGAATGATCTGGTAAAAGGCTTTCGTTTCGAGGGCCATGTGCATTTCCTCGGGCAAGACGTTTATGGGAAAGGCGTTGATCCTGTGGTCGTGCGCCGATACATCGGGATGGTGTTTCAGCAGCCAAACCCGTTTTCGATGAGCATTTTCGATAACGTCGCTTTTGGCCTGCGCCTCAATCGCTATCAGGGCGATTTGGGTGACCGCGTGAAGCACGCCCTGCAGGGCGCCGCGTTGTGGGATGAGGTCAAGGACAAGCTCAAGGTCAGCGGCCTGTCTCTGTCGGGGGGCCAGCAACAACGACTCTGTATCGCTCGTGCCATCGCCACCGAACCGGAAGTCCTGTTGCTGGACGAACCGTGCTCGGCACTCGACCCGATTGCCACCCGGCGGGTCGAGGAACTGATGGTCGAATTGAAGAAGGATTACACCATCGCTCTGGTTACCCACAATATGCAGCAGGCCATCCGTGTCGCGGACACCACTGCATTTTTCTCGGTAGACATTTCCCAGGGCACACGTACCGGCTATCTGGTTGAGATGGGCTCCACTGCCCAGATCTTCGACAATCCTCGCGAACAAATGACGAGCGATTACATCAGCGGTAAATTCAGCTAGTCGACACACGGCTGGTCAAGACCGAATGCAGACAATGGCCGAAAGGCATTGGCCTGCATTCGGTTGTTTTACCTATTACACCTTTATTCAGGATTGCCAATGTCTGCAACGCGTCGTCTTGACTTGCCAGCGATTGAGCGCGCACTGCGTAAGGTGCAGGGCCGCTTCGCGGAGCTCAGCAGCCACTTTACCGAGCCTCGTGATCCCTTTACTGACGAAGTGCTCAACAATGTGGTTGAAGGCTATGCACTGATTGACGACTACGTCGCACGTGGCGTCGACCTGTTCGATCTTCAGCAACTGAATCTGATGCTGGAAATCAATGCCACCGTGCTCTGCGGTCGAGAGCCGGCACGCCGCCTGGAATACGCTCAGCACCTTGCCGCTACCGAGGAACACTTCTTCAACAACGTTGAAGGTGGGATAAAGGACTTGTTCAATTGGTACTGCGCGTATCGCAGCGAGTCAGTCTGGAAGCGTGCGGCCGGTGTCTATGTTCGAATCCTCAGCAAGCCGCAATTGTTTATTGAAGGCAATAACCGCACTGGGTCGCTCATCGTCAGTTATTTGCTGATGCGCGCAGGGCTACCTCCTTTCGTGTTGACGCTAGACAACGCCGAGGGTTACTTCAACCCGTCTTCAGTCATACGTAACTCCGCAAAACATGGTGTCAAGGCACTGTACGAATTGCCCAAGATCAAGAAAAAATATGCAGCCTTCCTGGAAGAACAGGCCCCTGACCCAATGGAATTCTTTTTAAGCGACAAACCACTGCCCGCCTATCAGGGGGGCCATTGATGAGAAGGTCTTCAGCGCTGGAAAGATGCCGTGTTTCCAGCAGTCGAGCGTGGCAAACAATTAAACGCTCCATTGCGATGGACGTGTTCAGGCGCCAACGTATACGCATCTCGTTTGATATAGATGACACGTTGGCCTGTCAGGCTCATCACAGCGATGTCGAGCACAGCAGGCTGCCCGCTTTTGTTCACCGTTGGCTAGGCGAGCCGTTGCGTAGGGGCACACGCGATCTGACCCGACAATTACGCAGGCAGGGATGCAGCATCTGGGTTTATACCTCGTCCGGTCGCACACCTTCTTACATCAGACGCTGGTTATTGCTGCACGGTATCCACGTTGACGGCGTGGTCAACAGTGTTCGGCATAACCATGCCCTGGCGGCGCATGGGCTTTGCAACTCCCCTTCGAAATTTCCCCCCGCATTCGATATCGATCTGCATGTCGATGATTCCGAGGGCGTGCAGATTGAAGGCCATGATCACGGTTTTCGCGTGGTGGTCGTGCGTCCGGATGATGAGAACTGGGCGCAGAGCGTTTTAAAGGCAGCAACCGAAGTCCAGGCTCAGTTAGTTCGGCTGCAACCTCACAGACACAAGGCGACTGCGCAACAACGCTCAGAAGCTTTTTCCTCCTGAACGTCGAAACAAGAACAATGCAAATCCTTGCAGCAAAAGCTATGAAATTACAAGTTGATCACATTTAGCTTCTGCCACGCACTTCCCCAGCCATTTCTCGAACTCAGACAGTGCCAGCCCCTGTTCCATTGGGGCGAAGTACACAAGGCGCAAGTGCCTTTCCACGTCGATGGTTAATGTCGTGTGCTCCAATGTGACATCGCCGAATGACTCGATCGCCAAGTGTCGAATGCCTTGGCAAGGTCCATGGATGTCTTGCCGCGACCACCACTCCTTGAACTGCGGACTGACGCTCTCAAGTTCACGCACCAGCGAAGCTACATCGCTTTCATTTGAGGCGTGAACATAATCCCGACGAAAGCTGGAGAGCATCTGGATTGCCTGGTCGTCCCATGGGCGGAAAAGTGATTTTGTGCGCTCATCGGTAAACAACATCGATAAAATATTGCGTTGCTCGGGCGCTTTTTCAGAGAACCTGAAAATCTTGTCAGCAGCGGGATTCCAGGCCAGAACATCCCAGCGCAGGTTCAGAACGTAAGCAGGCCGAAGCGGCAGATCTGCCATCAGACGGTGAACAATTTGCGGAACGACGCACCATGTTTTGCCTTGTTCGGCTGGTGGACGCTGGTGGGAAAGAAGATAAAGGTGCCGGCGCTCAACTGCATCAAGCTTGAGAACCCGACACAGATTGTCCAGAAAGGCAGGTGACACGCCAATATCACGTCCCTGCTCCAGCCATGTGTACCAAGACAATCCAACACCCGCCAATGCGGCGACTTCTTCTCGACGCAGCCCGGGCGTGCGGCGTCTGCCTGTCGGAGGTAGCCCGGCTTCTGCCAGGGATATCCGCTCTCGGCGGCTGCGTAAAAACTCAGCCAGGTCCTGTCGAGTGCGTTCAAGATTCCTTTCCATTATCCAGTTACTCCTAGTAACACTATAAACGGTAGCCATTGTACTAACTATTAGGTTGTTAAAGAATCCGCTCGGCCGGGAACCAAGCGGCCACTTTACACCCGCGAAGGATTATCGCGAGATTCCATGCCAAGGAGTAGTAAGAATGTATCAAGCTCTACTGCAAGATAAGCTCGAGGCGTTGCATTCCTCAGGGCAATATCGGCAATTTACAACGCTTAACAGGATTTGCGGCCGCTACCCTATGGCCCATCTCACTGACAATAATGACAGCGAAGTTGTAGTTTGGTGCAGCAACGATTATCTCGGCATGTCCCAACATCAGGGCGTCAGAGCGGCAATGCATCATGCCGTCGACAGCTATGGTGCTGGTGCCGGTGGGTCGCGCAACATCGGTGGTACGCATAATCTTTTCGGTCAGCTTGAGAGAAGCATCGCCGAATGGCATGGCAAGGAGGCGGCGCTGGTCTTCCCGACCGGTTTTGGCTCCAATGATGCCACCCTTCAATGCCTGCTCCGGCAACTCCCGGACTGCGTGGTGTTCAGTGACGAACTGAATCACGCCTCCATCGTCAACGGTATCCGGGCCGTCACGGCCGACCGGCACGTGTTCCGTCACAACGACGTCGCTCATCTGGAAGAGCTGCTCTCGCTGTATCCGCATGATCGGCCAAAAATCGTCGTGTTCGAGTCGATCTATTCCATGGACGGCGATCGTGCGCCTATTGCGGAAATTGCCCAGGTCGCGAAAAAACACAATGCACTGACCTATCTGGATGAAGTGCACGCCGTCGGTATGTATGGTCCTCGGGGCGCCGGCCTGGCTGCCGAGCTGGGTGTCGAAGATCAGTTGGACATCATCCAGGGCACCATGGCCAAGGCCATCGGCATTATTGGCGGCTACGTAGCCTCAAGCCATACGATGATCGATGCCATTCGGTCACTCTGTACCGGCTTCATTTTTACCACCGCTCTGCCACCAGCAGTGGTCGCGGGATGCATCGCGAGTATCGAGCACCTCAAGGCCAGCAACACCGAACGAGACGCGTTGCATGCCAAAACCCGCTATTTGCGCGATCAGTTGCAGATGCACGGCATCCCGGTCATGCCGTGCTCGACCACTCACGTTCTGCCGGTACTCATCGGCCAGGGCGCTTTGTGCAAGGCGGCCGCTGAACATCTGCTGTATACGCACTCCGTCTACTTGCAACCTATCAATTCGCCTTCTGTGCCGATTGGTACGGAGCGTTTTCGAGTGAACGTGACGCCCAACCACTGCGAGGCGCAAATCGAACACCTCGCCGCCGCGTTGCAGGAGACGTTCCTGCATTTCGATATTGCGCTCGCACCAGGTTTCGAACTGCGAGGTGTCGCGTGATACGTAGCGACGAAATAGTCGTACGGCCAGCGACCCGCGAGCATTTCGACGCAGTCATTGAGTTGCGGGCGCTGCTGCTTGAAGGCTCGGGGGCGAGTTATGCCTGCACGTCCATCGAAGAAAAAAAGCGCTGGCGAGAGACCTATGCCACCTGGCTCAACGAAGTGCTCGAAAGTTCGTCGGCAACCCAACTGCTGGTAGCGATCAGCGGCGACCAAGTGGTGGGCTGCGTGACCGGCTTCATTGATCGCCGGGCTCCTGGGCCGGACTGCCTGAACGGCTTGTGCGGCTGGGTTCAGTCAATGGTCGTGCTGCCTGCGTTTCGGTCCCGGGGGCTGTCACGGGTTTTGATGCAGGCGCTCATGAATTGGTTCGAGACCATGCAAGTCGGCAAAGTGGTACTTCAATCGACCCCGGCTGCAGAACCTCTTTACCAACGAATGGGCTATCACCGCAGCACCGAATACATATGGTCGTGGCAAGCACGGGAGCAATGCGCATGAACATCCTGATTATCGGGTTGGGCTATGCGGGCAAACGCTTTCAGCGGGCATTTGAACTATTGAGCCAGGACTTCGAAGTCACGCTCTCTTATTGCTCCCGGCGAGAAAAAAACAGCCGTCTCCCTTACTACGCCGATCTCAAGGATGCACTGCGAGAGCTGCAGCCCGAAATTGTCGTGGTGAGTGCCAATGACATCAACCATGCAGAGGTACTAGGCGATCTGGCCGGCTACAGCGGCTTCGTGATCTGTGAAAAACCAATGCTGACCGCAAGTGACGACCTCTTGGCGATCAGCCAGGGGTTACGCCATGTCAGCGGTTTTGCACTGGATCTGGTGGAACGGTATTCGCAAGCCACCGTCCGACTCAAGCAACTGGCTGAGGTCAATGACTGGCAACTTTTGCGCTCAAGTTTTCATTGGGGCAAAGACCGGCTCAACGACTACCGCCCGACCTGTGGAGTTGTCAGCGAGGTTATCCACGCACTGGATCTCGTGAGCTGGGTCTGCCCTTCGCCCTCCCCGCTTAAATTACAGCATGCAATCGGCATCAGGTCGGACTTCTCCATTTCCGGCAACGATGTGCTGGACACGGTGATGTTCACCGCCGATCTCGGCGGTGCCGCCGTGGCGGGCTATGCAAGCTTCGTGAATATCCACCGGCAACGCACGGTTGACTTCACCTTCGCCGACCCAACTGGGCGGATCATCCACTCAAGGCTTGAGTTCGACGAGCCGGATTGGGACAGCGACCATCTGCGAATCTGGACCCGTGATGAACGCGGCGCAATTGTTGAAATGGAGCAGCGCAGCTATCAGAGCGCTACTGACCCATCGACTGCAACGATCCTCAAGCTCAGTCGGTTATGCCGTGATGTACTGAGTTTCGTCGTCAACGGCGAGCAGCCCCGGCAACCCTTCGCGGGGCTGGGGACAACGATTGAACTGCAGACGCTGCTCAATGAAATCGACACGCAGTCACTGACGGGCACCACTGTCCAATACATCCAGTCAGGCATGCGAACCCTTATACCGGAAGACGCGGACCTCGAAAGTCTCGGCTAAAGAATTGAACAAGGAGTTTTACTATGTGCGGTATAGCCGGATGGCTTTCTTTTAGCCAAGACCTGATTCACCAACAACCTACGCTTGAGCGCATGACCATGACCATGGCCAACCGTGGCCCGGACGCTGGCGGTGTATGGATCGATGGCCCAGTGGGGCTTGGACATCGTCGTCTTTCAATCATCGATCTGGAAGGTGGTCGCCAACCGATGCTCGCGCGTAATGCCGGCACCGTTGCGGCGAGCATCACCTACAGTGGCGAGGTGTATAACTTCCGCGAATTGCGTAACGAACTGCTCAGCCGAGGGCATCAATTCGAGACCCAGAGCGATACGGAAGTTGTGCTGCGCGCCTATGTTGAATGGGGCGTAGGCTTCACCGAACACCTCAACGGCATGTTCGCGTTTGCGATCTGGGACATGCACACGCAAACGTTGCATCTGGTCCGTGACCGGATGGGCGTCAAGCCGCTGTACTACTTCGAAACGGCAGACGGCGTAATCTTCGGCTCAGAGCCCAAGGCTTTACTCGCCAACCCTCTGGTGCCACGCAACGTCGGTGCAGACGGCTTGCGCGAAATCTTCGAAATGGTCAAAACCCCGGGCCAGGCCATTTTTGAAGGGATGCGTGAAGTGCTGCCGGGGGAGTTCGTCTCCATCAGTCGTAACGGCCTCAAGCGCCATTGTTATTGGAAGCTGGAGGCAAAAGAACACACCGACAGCCTCGAACAAACCATCAAGCACACCCGTGATCTGCTCGAAGACATCGTCGACCGTCAGATCGTTGCGGACGTTCCACTGTGCAGTTTGCTTTCCGGTGGGCTCGACTCATCGATCATCACCGCACTGGCGTCGAAAAAACTGCTGGCGGCGGGCAAGGAAAACATTCGTTCGTTCTCACTGGATTTCATGGACCACGGCGGTGGCTTCACCAGCGATGCCGTGCGCGGAACGCCAGATGCACCATTCGTTAAAGATCTGGTGCAGAAGATCCGTTCAACCCACGGTGAGATCCTGCTCGACAGCCGCGAGATGGCTGATCCGGAACTGCGTTCGAAAGTGATTCGGGCGCTGGACTTGCCGCCCGCATTCTGGGGTGACATGTGGCCTTCGCTTTATCGCCTCTTTGAAGAAGTGCGTCGGCACTCGACCGTCGCGCTTTCGGGCGAGTCCGCCGATGAAGTGTTCGGCGGCTATCGCTGGTTCCACGACCCGGATGCAATCCAGGCAGACACCTTCCCTTGGCTGACGTCGGTGACCGGCAAGTATTTCGACGGCAAACCGCTGTTCGCCAAAGGCTTGATGGAAAAACTGTCGATGAACGAGTTTGTTGCCGACTCGTATCAACAAGCACTGCGCGATGTGCCGGTGTTGCCGGGCGAAAGCGCAACGGATAAGCGTATGCGCGAGATGACGTACGTGAACCTGACACGCTTTGTGCAAACCTTGCTGGACCGCAAAGATCGCATGAGCATGGCGGTTGGCCTCGAAGTTCGGGTGCCGTTCTGCGATCACCGACTGGTCGAATATGCCTTCAACATCCCTTGGGAGATCAAGGCATTTGATGGCCGAGAGAAAAGCATCTTGCGCGCCGCGACCCGGGACCTGCTCCCCGCTTCGATCTCTGATCGCGTGAAGAGCCCGTATCCGTCGACGCAGGATCCTGCCTATGAAGCCGTATTGCGCGCTGATCTTGCCGCAATCATGGCAGATCCGAACGCGCCGGTTCGTGCACTTCTCGACAGCCAGCAAGTCACTACCACCCTCGCCCGCCAATTGGGCGACAACTCGCCTATGTACGATCGCATGGGCATGGAGTTGGCAGTGGGCCTCAACGCCTGGCTCACCGAGTACGACGTCAATCTGGTGATCTGATCAAACCTGGGGGCTGCGGAGTCACGCCCCCTGCTTTGCACAAGGAGTAACTTATGTCCAAAACAATACCGGCACCCGTTTATCTCATCGCTATTGGCGCTTTTGCCTTGGGGATGGCTTCCTATGTCACTGCCGGCCTGATCCCGATGATCGAGCAAGCTTTCAATGTGCAAGTGGCCGTGGCAGCGCAACTGGTCACTGCGTTCACGCTGGCTTATGGCATTGGCTCGCCGCTCTTCGTGGCGATACTGCCGGCGCAACGACAACGGTTTGGCCTGCTGGTCGCTTTGGCGTTGTTCGTAGCGGCCAACGTGGCTAGTGCCCTGGTCGATGACTTTGTTGCACTGCTGGTCTGTCGAGCCATCGCAGGCATCGGCGCAGGTGTCTATCTAGCCACCGGCATCGCGGCATCGGCGGCTGTTTGCGCTCCCGAATTGAGGGGCAAGGCGATTGCCGTGATCATGGGCGGCATGGCCAGCGGTACGGTGCTTGGAGTGCCTGTAAGTCTGTTGCTCGCTGAAAGGTTTGGCTGGCAAATGGCGCTGTGGCTGGTGGCATTCCTCGGGCTGATTTCCTGGTTGGGCCTGCTGGTCAAACTGCCAGCCATCCCTGCCGGGCCGGCGATGCCTATCAGCCGTAAGCTCGCCCTGCTGGGCGACCGCAACGTGATGACCATTCTGCTGGTTTCGCTGTTGGCGGCTGTCGCCAGTCTCGGCATGTACACCTTCATGGTTCCCCTGATGGCTGACCCGGCCTATGGCGGCGTCAACAACATCACGCCGTATCTTTGGGTTTGGGGCCTGGGCGGTGTCGCGGGCAGTTTCCTGGTCGGGCCGTTGGTGGACCGGATCAAAGGGCCGATGCTGACGTTTCTGATTCTGGTCATCCTCAGTGTTTCGTTGTTCGCGCTGCCGGCCGCCGCTGCCGTAACGCCTTGGCTGGCGATGATCCCGATTGCTGTATGGGGCGCCGTAGGTTGGGCGCTGCAAGTGCCGCAAAACAACGAGTTGATCGCAGCTCGCGATCACAAGGGCGATGGCAATCTTGCTGTGGCCCTGAACGAATCAGCGCTCTATCTGGGCAGCGCCATGGGTGCAGCAGCCGGAGGCTTCATTTTGCTCCTGCAAATGCCGGGCTGGACATTGGCCATCTGCGCAGGCGCGATATCCGTTGTCGCCGCCCTGTTGCAGCTGGTGCATCTGAATATGCGAGAAAGCGTTCAAAAATCCACAGTGGCCGACAGCAGATAGGTTCGCGGCGTCGACAGCGTCAATCCCGGCTCGCTGTCGTCCGAGGCGCCAGCCGAGCTCCAGTAGCGCTTATCCAGTACGTTCTCGATGTTGGCGCGCAGGGTTATGTTTTTGTCATCGACTTTGAACGCGTAACGCGTGCCCACGTCAAGGCGCTCCCAGGAGTCGATTTCCTTCTGGTTGGACTGATCCAGATACTGCGAACTGGAATAGATGCCGCGTCCGGTCAGCGTCAGCCCCTGCACCGTCGGCACGTCCCACTCAGCGCCCAGGTTGACGTTGTATTTCGGCGTTGCCGGTGCGCGGTTGCCGTCGAAAGTGCCGTTGGTGGTGTGGGTCAACTCGCTGTCGATGTACATCACACCGCCGAGCAGTCGGAAGCCTTTCAGCGGCTCACCGAACATGCTCAGTTCAACCCCATTGTTCTGCCGTTTGCCGTTCGGACCGAATACCCGCGTTGTCGCGTTGGTTTCGTAGGCTGGTTGTTTGATCCGGAACACCGCAGCGGTCAATGCATACGCGCCGGCGTCGTATTTGGCGCCGACCTCGACTTGACGGCTGATGAACGGCGGGAAGATTTCGTCCTCGTTCACCGAGGTCGAGGGCGCGATCTTGCCCTGACTCAAACCTTCCATGTAATTGGCGTACAGCGACAATTTGTCGGTTGCCTTGAACAGAATGCCGCCCGACGGCGAAATTTTTTCCTCGTCGTAAGCGGTATCGCCCTTCACATCGTCGCTCCAGTCGTCGACCTTTACCCGCTGCCAGCGAGCGCCGAGGGTCAGCAACAGACGATCATCAAAGAACCCCAGCGTGTCGGACAACGCCACGCCGCTGAAACGGTTTTCGGTATAGACCTTGGCGTCATAACGCGTCGGTGTGCCGGGCTTGGCAGTTGTCACCGGGTCGTACAGGTTGCTGCGTCCCGCCGCATAACGCGCGCCGCCGTTTTCGAAGTCCATGTAGAAGTAGCTGGCTGCCAGATTGACCTCATGGCTTACCGGGCCGGTATGGAACCAGTTACGCACGCCCGCCGTGGCGGTACGGACATTCTCGTCGCGGGTGAAATCCCGTGGCAACACGCTGAAATTGCCGGCGTCGTTGGTGACCGAAACGGCATGGCGCAGGAAGTCATGGTTGCTTTTGCGTGCGCCGACACCGCCGTACACCATCACCGAATCGCTGACATCGAACTCACCGTTGACCGTGCCAAAGGTGTCCTTGGTTCGCGCCTGGCTCCAGGGTTGCGCGTAGTTGTCGCGCACGTCGTTGGCGTTTGGAACCTTGGCGTTGGCCGCCACCTGAACACGTTCTTGCGGGGCGTCCGTATCGCGCTCGGTATGACCGATATCGGTCGACAGGCGCAGACGTTCGCCGCGAAAGTCCAGGCCCAGCACGACCATCTCGCGATCAACACTCTGGTGATCCCATTCGGTGTCGCCTGACTGTTTGACGCCGTTGAAACGCAGGCCGAATTGGTTGTCCTCGCCGAAACGTCGACCGACATCCACAGCACCGCCGAGCTGATTGTTGGAGGCGTAACTGGTCGTCAACGAAGTGATGGGCTTGTCGGTAGCGTGCTTGGGCACTACGTTGATCCCGCCGCCCACACTGCCCCGGGGTGAAATGCCGTTGATCAGTTGGCTCGGGCCTTTAATGATGTCGACGCGATCAGCCATTTCCATGTCGATCGTGTAGGTCGGCAACACGCCGTAGAGCCCGTTATAGGCAACGTCACTGTTGAACAGGCTGAAGCCGCGGATGGTGAATTGCTCGTAACGCCCGCCAGCAGGGTTAGTCGCGCGCACCGAAGGATCACTGGCGATCAGATCGCCCAAGGTTCGGGCCTGCTGGTTCTTGACCGCCTCACTGGTGTAAGTGGTCATGCTGAACGGGGTTTCCATGAAATCTTTGGACCCCAACAGCCCTTGCGAGCCTCGCCGTGCGACCTGGCCACCGGCAAACACGTCGGCATCCGACGAGCCGGTGGCGCCGAGAATCGAGGTCGGCGCCAGTTGCAGGCTGCTGCCGTCCGCCGCCGGAATCAGGGTGTAGGCATTGCTGCCCACTGGCTGCAATTGCAAACCACTGCCCAGCAACAACCGGGTGAGGCCCTCCTCCACGCCATATTCACCGGACAGACCTGCGCTGTTCCGCCCACTGACCAGCGCTGGGTCCACCGACAGATTGACCCCGGCCAATCCGGCAAAACGCGTCAACGCCGCGCTCAGATTGCCGGCCGGCACTTGATAGCTGCGGCGCTCGGCGCCATCGGCCCAACTGGTCGGCATCAAAATGGGGCTGGCACTCAGGCTCAGCAACAGGCTCAACTGCAACAACGGACGCAAACGACTTGGGAATACTGCGGGCATTGGAAGAGGCTCTCGATTTTGTTCACTTGCCTGGAATGACCAGCGACGCGAAAAAAAGGGACAGCCTTCAGGCAAAGTTTTTTCGCGGGACGAGAGAAACCCAGTAACGGGTGCGCGTATGCACGTCGATTGGCAGGCTCGCTGCCAGTAATGAAAGGACTTGATCGGTATTGTCGAGGCGGAAACTGCCGGTGATGCGCAAAGACTCCAGCGCCGGATCCCAGCGCAACAGCCCGGAACGATAACGGCTCAACTCGCGCAGGAAATCCCCCAGCGGTTGGTTCTGCGCCATCAACACACCTTCACGCCAGCCCGGCATCAAGGCATCGAACGCTGCGACAGGTCCGGCGCCCGACGCTTGCAGACTGACCTGCTGGCCTTGATTCAAAATCAGCGCCGGCCCGTGCAGCGGTTGCAACTGCACCGCGCCACTGACCACCGAGACGCGGCATTCACGCTCGCTGAGACGCAGGCAGACTTCACTGCGACTGACGTTGATTCGCCCGTAAGGCGCGTTGATCATCATGGCTGACTGGCCGGGAACGTTGAGCGCTATCTCGCCGCGCACCAGCGTCAATTGACGGGCAGCCAGATCAACGTTGACCGCACTGTCCGTGTTCAACCGCAACGAACTGCCATCCGCCAACAGTGTTTGGCTGTGCTCGCCAGTGCCGGTGTACAAATCAGCGCGCCAGACGTCCAGCGGCAATGGCCGACTGATCAGCCACGCCGCCGGCACCAGTGCCGCCAAACCCAGCGCACGTTTCAGTGCTGCCCGGCGTGCCGGATCCGGGCGATCCAGTGTGGCCATGGCCAATGCTGAAGGCAGGCCGGAAAAACGTTCTCGCAACAGCTGAATCTTCTGCCAGGCGTTTTCATGGCGGTTATCGCTGCTGCGCCAGTTTTGCAGGCGTTTGTGATCGTCATCCGTGGCCTCGCCCGATTCCAGCAACGCCAACCAATGCGCAGCAGCCCGAGCCACTTCACGCGCTTCGTCGCTTGGGGCAACACGCATCAGAAATCCACCAGCAAGCAATGCTCGTACGCCTGCGCCATGTAGCGTTTGACCGTGCGTTCAGAGACTTGCAAGCGTTCGGCAATATCGCGATAGCCGAGCCCTTCGAGCTGGCTCCACAAAAATGCTCGGCGCACTGCTCGCGGCAAACCATCAAGCAACTCATCCAGCGCTTGCAGGGTTTCCAGCAGCAACCAACGCTGCTCCGGCGAAGGCACGCTCTCCTCCGGCAATTGCGCCAGTGCTAGCAGATAGGCTTTTTCGAGGTTGCGACGGGTGTAGAAATTGCTCAGCAGGCGTTTGCCCACGGTCAGCAGATAGGCTCGCGGTTCCTGAATATCGACCAGGGGTTGCGCACTGCACAGCACGCGCATGAAGGTGTCCTGACTCAGATCCGCTGCATCCCAGGCGTTGCCCATGCGCCGCCGCAGCCAGGTTTCCAGCCAGCCCCGATGATCCCGGTACAGGTCGTGCAGGTTCTGCTCCGAGGGCGCTGCTGCTTCAATCATCTCAAGAGACCCTGCGCGAAGTTAGATTCAAATGAGACTGATTCTAATTAACTTCGCGTGTGACACAAAGGTCTTTTTATTGGTCAGGCCATGCGCGAACGCTTGAGGGTCTCGCTCGGCAGCTCTTTGAATAGCGCCCGGTAGCTGCTGGAAAACCGCCCCAGATGCCAGAACGACCAGTGCATGGCCACTTCTGCAACGGTGGTTTCCGTCGGTCTGCGCTTGAGCAATTCGCGGTGCGCGCTGTTCAACCGGCGCAAGCGCAACCAATGGCTCGGCGTCATCCCGGTGAAATGCTTGAAAGCTTGCTGCAACTGCCGCAGCGGAACACCGGCCACCTGCGAAAGCTCAAGCAGATTCAGCGTGTCTTCGGGTGAATCCGCAGCCCATTCGCCGACGCGCTTCATGATCGTTCGCTCTTCGGTCCGGCGCTGCAAGCCGCCGCGATCCAGATGCACCCGAGCGTTATCGAGGATAAACAGGCAGTCTTCAAGCAACTGCTGAGTCAGTGCCTCTTTTTCAATCAGATCAATCGGTTGCGTCAACTTCGTGAGAGTTGAGCTTAACCAGCGACTGAACAAGGCGTTCTGTCCGCCATTGAGCGGCGCCATGAACAAGCCTTCGAGTTTGGCCACATCCAGACCGTGTTGGCGGACGAATTCCGGGCCGAACACCACGGCAATTTCCTGGTAGTTCTCCGGGGTGATCCAGATGTTGCGGCTCTCTTCATTGAGCAGGTACAGCGCGTTGTCACTGCGATCAAAACAGAACGCCAAAGCACCCGATGGTGCGCTGAAATTCTGCTCGACCCGGGTGTTCATCTGCTCTTCGTAGACCTCGACACCTTGCAGATCCAGATAGCGAATCTGCCCGGCGAAATGGCCCGGCGACATCTGTTGGTAATGCTGGACCCAGCCCGGCGTGGCGCGGACTTGCTCGGCCACATCGGCGGTATTGAATGCTTGGACCTGGAGCGAATTGCACGTTGTCATGGGCGACCTTGCGCACTCTTTTGGTGCGCTTTGGTGTGTTTAAAGTGGATAGATGGAACTGCAAGGCTCGCCCAAGATAGTCGTCAACGCGCTACAGGGGAAGGGGCGGAAGATGAAACCCGCCCTCCCCGGCGTCAATAAAACCAATAACGAGGTCTTTATGAATGCCCCTTTCGATCAGCTGCTCACTTGGCTGAAAGATCACAAGATTACCGAAGTTGAATGTGTGGTCAGCGACCTGACCGGCATTGCCCGCGGCAAGATCGCACCGACCAACAAGTTCCTGCATGAGCGAGGCATGCGCCTGCCGGAAAGTGTGCTGCTGCAAACGGTAACCGGGGATTTTGTCGACGACGACATCTATTACGACCTGCTCGACCCGGCCGACATCGACATGGTCTGCAAGCCTGTGGCGGATGCGGTATACGTGATTCCATGGGCGATCGAGCCGACCGCCATCGTCATCCACGACACCTTCGACAAGTTCGGCAACCCGATCGAACTGTCGCCGCGCAACGTGCTGAAGAAAGTCCTGCAGCTTTACACCGATAAAGGCTGGAAGCCGATTGTTGCGCCGGAAATGGAGTTCTACCTGACCCAGCGCTGCGAAGATCCGGACCTGCCGCTCAAAGCGCCGCTGGGCCGCTCGGGCCGCGCCGAAAGTGGTCGGCAGTCGTTCTCCATCGATGCCGCCAACGAATTCGATCCGCTGTTCGAAGACGTCTACGACTGGTGCGAACTGCAAGGCCTGGACCTCGACACACTGATCCACGAAGACGGCCCGGCGCAGATGGAAATCAACTTCCGTCACGGCGACGCCTTGGATCTGGCCGACCAGATCACCGTGTTCAAACGCACCATGCGTGAGGCGGCACTCAAGCACAACGTCGCCGCAACGTTCATGGCCAAGCCGATCGGCGACGAGCCGGGCAGCGCCATGCATATTCACCAGAGCGTGGTGGAAATCGCCACCGGCAAACCCATCTTCGCCACCGCTGACGGGCAGATGAGCGAGTTGTTTCTGCATTACATCGGCGGTTTGCAGAAGTACATCCCGAAAGTCCTGCCGATGTTTGCGCCCAACGTGAACTCGTTCCGCCGCTTCCTGCCGGACACCTCGGCGCCGGTGAACGTTGAATGGGGCGTAGAAAACCGCACCGTCGGCTTGCGTGTGCCGACGTCCAGCCCTGAGGCGATGCGTGTTGAAAACCGCTTGCCGGGCGCCGATGCCAACCCTTACCTGGCGATAGCCGCAAGTCTGCTCTGCGGTTACCTGGGCATGGTCGAGAAGATCGAGCCAAGTGCGGGCGTCGAAGGTCGTGCTTACGAGCGTCGCAACCTGCGCCTGCCGATCACCATCGAAGAAGCGCTGACGCAGATGGAAGAGTGCGCCACCGTGGCCGAGTATCTGGGCAGCAAGTTCGTCCGTGGTTACGTCGCGGTGAAGCGTGCCGAGCATGAAAACTTCAAGCGCGTGATCAGTTCGTGGGAGCGCGAGTTCCTGATGATGAGCGTCTGATACCTGCGTAAATCCCTTGTGGGAGCGAGCTTGCTCGCGAAAGCGGTGAGTCAGGCGACGTCGATGGTGCCTGTACTGACGCATTCGCGAGCAAGCTCGCTCCCACAGGGGAAGATGAACGCCTGAATAATCCAACAACTCCAAGAAGAGGTGTCGATATGCGTCTATTGAAATCCCTGATCCCGCTCAGCCTGAGCGTTTTGTTCAGTGCCGTAGCCCATGCCCAGCCAAAGGTCAGCGTCTACAACTGGACTGACTACATCGGTGAAACCACTCTCGCCGACTTCCAGAGCCAGACCGGGATCAAGGTGATCTACGACGTTTTCGACTCCAACGAAACTCTCGAAGGCAAGCTCCTCGCCGGCCGTACTGGCTATGACGTGGTGGTGCCGTCCAACCACTTCCTCGCCCGTCAGGTAAAAGCCGGGGCGTTCCTCAAGCTGGATCGCGCGCAGTTGCCGAACTGGAAGAACCTCGACCCGAAACTGCTCGAACTGCTGGAGAAAAACGACCCGGGCAACGAGCATTCCGTGCCGTATCTGTGGGGCACCAACGGCATCGGCTACAACGTCGACAAGGTCAAGCAAGTGCTAGGCATCGATCACATCGATTCCTGGGCCGTGCTGTTCGAACCGGAAAACCTGAAAAAACTCAGCCAGTGCGGCGTGTCGATGATGGACTCCGCCGACGAAGTCTTCCCGGCCATCCTCAACTACATGGGCCTGGACCCACGCAGCGAGAATCCCGAAGACTATAAGAAAGCCGAAGCCAAACTGCTGAGCATTCGCCCGTACATCACCTACTTCCACTCGTCGAAATACGTGTCGGACCTGGCCAATGGCGACATCTGCGTGGCCTTCGGTTATTCCGGCGACGTGTTCCAGGCGGCCAATCGTGCCAAAGAAGCCAAGAACGGCGTGAACATCGCCTATGCGATCCCGAAAGAAGGCGCCAACCTGTGGTTCGATCTGTTGGCAATTCCGGCCGACGCGGGCAATACCAAAGAAGCTCACGCCTTCATCAATTACCTGCTCGATCCGCAAGTGATCGCCAAGGTCAGCGGTTCGGTCGGTTACGCCAACCCGAACCCGGCCGCCAAGCAGTACATGGATCAGGAGCTGGTCAACAACCCTGAGGTTTATCCGTCGCAAGCGGTGCTCGACAAGCTCTACATCTCCTCTACCCCGCCCCAGGCGATCATGCGTTTGATGACCCGTTCCTGGAGCAAAGTGAAGTCAAACAAATGAACCAGCACAGCCACGAACACGCCCGCTCCTACTACGCAGCCTCGGCTCGGGCGACCACACCCTACCCTGTCCTGGACGGTGATCTGAGCGTCGATGTCTGCGTGATCGGCGGCGGGTTCACTGGGGTCAACACCGCCATCGAACTGGCTCAGCGCGGGCTGTCGGTGGTGTTGATCGAGGCGCGGCGGATTGGCTGGGGCGCCAGTGGTCGCAACGGCGGCCAGTTGATCCGCGGGATTGGCCACGAAGTCGAAGGTTTCGCCAAGTATGTGGGTCAGGAAGGTGTGCGCTATTTACAGCGCGCCGGGATCGACTCGGTGGACCTGGTGCGCCAGCGCATCACTGACAACGGCATCGAATGCGATATGCGCTGGGGCTTCTGTGAGCTGGCGAATACGACCGCGCAATTTGCAGCGTTCAAGGACGAACAAGTCAGCCTCGCCGAACTCGGCTACGCCCATGAAACCCGACTGGTCGGACCTGAGCAGATTCGCCAGCAAGTGGTGAATGCCGAGGGTTATGCGGGCGGTCTGATCGACATAGGCTCGGGGCACCTGCATCCACTGGATCTGGTGCAAGGCGAAGCGCGACTGGCGGCGTCACTTGGCGTGAAAATATTCGAGCAGAGCCCGGTAGTGGAAATCATCCACGGCGCAACGGCTCAGGTGCGCTGCGCCACGGGCACTGTGCGTGCCGGCAGTCTGGTGCTCGGGTGCAACGCGCATCTGGATGAGCTCGAACCGCAACTCAGCGGCAAAGTGTTGCCCGCCGGTAGCTACATCATCGCCACCGAGCCTTTGTCCGCAGAACGCGCCGCGCAACTGATCCCGCAGAACCTGGCCCTGTGCGATCAGAAAGTGGGCCTCGATTACTACCGGCTCTCGGCGGACCGGCGCTTGCTGTTCGGCGGTGCCTGTCATTACTCCGGGCGAGACCCGGCAGACATCGCCGCTTACATGCGCCCGAAGATGCTCAAGGTCTTCCCGCAACTGGCCGACGTGCGCATCGATTATCAGTGGGGCGGCAAGATCGGTATCACTGCCAACCGTTTTCCTCAAGTCGGGCGCCTCAAACAGCACCCGAACGTGTTCTATGCCCAGGGCTATTCCGGCCATGGCCTGAACGTCACCCACTGGTGCGCCAAACTGCTCGGCGAGGCGATTCATGTTGGCCACAGTCAGGGCATGGACGTGTTCAGCGGCGTGCCGCACATGACCTTCCCCGGCGGCCCGGCCCTGCGTTCGCCTTTGTTGGCGTTGGGCATGTTCTGGTATCGCCTGCGCGAACTCATGGGTTAACCCGATAACCACGCCAATCCCGCGATGATGATCGTTCCCATGCTCTACGTGGGAACGTCCATTGCCAGACAAATTGATGTGTACATTTCACCTTCGAATCAGTATTCATAGCGTCCTTGCGCTAGTCATATTTGCTCTATCGCTAAGCACTTCTATATTGATGAAGTGCTTTTGCGTTCCTGACGCTCAGTGCCCAATTATTAAAGGAGGACAGGAATGAAGTCGTCAGCCATCGACGAGCCACGAGCACCAGGTCAAGCGCCCATCAAAACCCGTCGCTTCAGCATATCGCTGGTGTGGATCGTGCCGATTGTCGCGGTGCTTGTGGGTATTTCGCTGGTGGTGCACAACCTGATGCAGGAAGGGCCGACCATCACCATCAACTTCAAGACCGGCAGCGGTCTGGTGGCGAACAAGACCGAGGTCAAATACCGCAACGTGGTGATCGGTCAGGTCACCGAGGTTGAATTGAGCGACGACCAGAAAAGCGTCAACGCCACCATCAAACTGGCCAAGCAGGCCGAAAGCTTTACCCGAGAAGACTCACAATACTGGGTAGTACGCCCACGCATTGGCGCTGGCGGAGTTTCCGGCATCGACACCCTGCTCTCCGGCGACTACATCGGCGCCGACATTGGCCAGGCCAACAACCGCGCCAAACAGTTCAAGGGGCTGGAGAACCCGCCGCCGATTACCTACGGCGAACCGGGCAAGCGTTTCATGCTGCACACTCAGGATCTCGGCTCGCTGGACATCGGCTCGCCGGTTTACTACCGCAAGATCCCGGTGGGCCAAGTGGTCGCCTACACCCTCGCGCCGGACGGCAAAGGCGTCGACATCGAAGTGTTCATTCACTCGCCCAACGATGCCTTCGTCACCGAAAACACCCGATTCTGGAACGCCAGTGGCATCGATGTCAGCGTTGGCGCCAACGGCTTCCAGGTCAAGACCGAGTCGTTATCGTCGATGCTGGTCGGCGGCATCGCCTTCCGTGCGCCGGATTACAGCCCCAACGATGTCGCTGCGGCTGATAACAAAAAATTCGAACTGTTCGAAGACCAACTAACTGCCCTCGCCCCGCCCAACGGCAAGGCGCAATACCTGAGCCTGCGCTTCGACCAATCCCTGCGCGGCCTCAAGGTGGGCGCACCGGTGGAGTTCCTCGGCATGGAGATTGGCCGCGTGGTGGCGATCAATCTGGATTTCGACGCGAAAAAGCGTAGCTTTCCGCTGAACGTCGGCATCGTCATTTACCCGCAGCGCCTCGGCCTGGCCTACAGCAAAATGCTCACGGCGTTCAAGCACGACCCCAATGACGAAGCCGCTGGCATACGCCTGATGGGCACCTTTATCGAAAATGGCCTGCGCGCCCAGGCCCGCAGTGGCAACCTGCTGACGGGCCAGTTGTATGTGGCGCTGGACTTCTTCCCTAAAGCCGAGAAAGTCACCTTCGATCCAACTGCTCGCCCCGTGGTCATACCGACCGTGCCTGGCAGTCTCGAACAATTGCAGGAAAAACTCGAAGCGATGGTCGACAAGATCAACAAACTGCCGGTTGAACGGATCGCCAACAACCTCGATGGCAACCTGGTCGAGTTGCGCAAAGGCCTGACCCAGTTCAATGCGAAAACCTTGCCGGGCGTGCAGAGCACCCTCGCCGACGTCAGCAAAACCTTGCAGTCCGCCAACTCGACACTGGCCGAGGATTCACCGCAGCGGGAAAAAATCAACGAGACCCTCGACGAACTTGGACGCATGTCGCGCTCCCTGCGTGAGTTCTCGGATTATCTGGGCCGTCATCCGGAATCGTTGATTCGCGGGCGTCCCGAAAACGCTGGGCCGATGGACCTCAAAGGGCCGCCACGCAATTGAGCACAGGAGCTAAACCATGGCTTTACCGCTGAAGATCACCGTGCTCGCTGCGTTTATGCTGCTTGGCGCTTGCCGCAGCGACCCGATCAGCTTTCATACCCTGACCCCGGTCCAGCCGGGTGCCGGCCGCAGCGGCTCGGAGATCGCCATTGAAGGCATCACCGTTCCGCCGCAAGTCGATCGCCCACAAATCGTTATCCGCCAGGGCAACAGTGGTCTGGCGATACTGGAGACGGAATGGTGGGGCGCGTCGCTTGCGGATGAACTGCGCAGTGCCTTGATCGATCAACTGAGCAGCGCCAGCGGCCAGCAGAAACTCTCGGTGCGCGTGGACGTGCAACGCTTTGATTCGATTCCCGGCCAGTACGGCTTGATCGACGTCAAATGGCGTTTGCGGCCACTCGGCGCGGCTGACAGTTCACTGCTGACCTGCCGTTCCGTCCTGCAAACGCCATCAGGGCCAAGCATCGACGAACTGGTCTCGGCGCAGCAAAACAACGTCAAACGTCTGGCCGCACAAATCACTCAGGCTGCCGGTTCACGCGGTTGCCCACCCTCCTCCTGATCAGAGATCGAAGCGATCCACCGCCCGCCGCCGCTCGTTGTCATCACGCACATCGTAGTTGGCGGTGGTCTGGATGTTGCTGTGATGCGCAAGCTTCTGCGCGATCGACAGATCATGCTCTTCGATCACCCGGGTGATGAACGAACGACGGAAATCGTGGGGCATGATCTTCACCCCGACCTGTGTGCCGCGCTGACGAGCGATGTAGTAGATCGCGTGTTTGGTGATGCGCTCACGGGTGATATGGCTGCCACGCCGGATGCGGTTGAACAGAAACCCGTCATCGCTTTCACCTTCCTTGAGCTGTGACCGACGCAGTTCCAACCACGCATCGAGCTTGGCGAACGCCCACGCCGGGGCGTACTTGATCAGTTGTTTGTTGCCCTTGCCGATGACAGTCAGGCTGCGCTCAGTGAAATCGACCTGATTCAAATCCAGATCCACCGACTCGGACTTGCGCATGCCGGTGCCGTACAGCAGCGCAATCACTGCGGCGTCACGCAGCCCCTGCGGACGCGGATCGGCGGCGCAGACTTCCATCAATTCGCGAATCAGCGTGCGTTTGAGATTACGCCCCTGCGACAGCCGCGTGCCGGCGATGCCTTTGACCGAACGGATTTTCAGCAGGTGATCCTGACTGATCAGGCTCATGCGCCAGGCTTCGTTCATCACCCCGCGCACGGCATTGACGTACAACGAAGACGTGTTGGGCGCATAGCCGTCGGCGCGCAATGCGGCGACCAGGGCAACAACATCTTCGGGTTGCAGTGCGTGCCAGGGGATTTCCTCGATATTTTCTTCTTCGAAACCGAGGCGGTCGGCGGCGTCCTGCAGGACATAGCGCATGGTCAGTTGGCTGGAAGGCGCCAGGCGTGCCAGATAAAGCGTCAGCGGATTAGTGTTGGACGGGGAAGATGGGGTACTCGACAAGTCAATCAAACGAAAGGGCCTTGAATAAAAACAGTTCAATAAAACAACTTAAAAGTGCAACGAAACTTATATAAGCGGCGACTCTTGCGTAGGACTTTTCTACTAAAAATGCCGATAAGCGGAAGAAGTCTGAACGATCGCTGTATGACTCACAGTTAGACGATTAACCGACCGTTTTTTCATGTTCCTTTGACAAAAACCGGCATAACCTTAATGACAACAGGTTGCCCCGCAAGGCCTACAACCTGCCGTCCGCGGGCGTAAAAGTCAATCAGACATTCCCCGGGCGGTACCCCAAACCATTGAATTTCCGTGTTTTTCAGACAATTGGCTGAAGGTTGGCTGTCGCCTCGAGGTTCTTATGAGTCAAGCGTTCCTGCCGTTCTCCCGGCCGAGTATCGGCGAAGAAGAGATAGCCGTCGTTGAACAAGTATTACGTTCGGGTTGGATAACCACTGGCGCAAAAAATCAGGCATTGGAAGAGCAATTCGCCAACTATGTGGGCTGCCGTCATGCGGTAGCACTTTCATCGGCAACAGGCGGCATGCACATCGCCCTGTTGGCACTTGGCATCGGCCCCGGTGACGAGGTGATCACGCCGTCGCAAACCTGGGTGTCCACCGCCAACATGATCTCGCTGATCGGCGCCAAACCGGTGTTTGTCGACGTCGACCGCGACACCCTGATGACCGACGTTGCCCCCATCGAAGCGGCTATCACCCCGCGCACCAAGGCGATTATTCCGGTGCATTACGCTGGCGCCGCGTTCGATCTCGATCCGCTGTACGCCTTGGCCGACAAACACGGCATCGCCGTTATCGAAGACGCTGCCCACGCTGCCGGCACCCGCTACAAGGGTCGTCACGTCGGCGCGCAAGGCACGGCGATCTTCTCGTTCCACGCGATCAAGAACATGACCTGTGCCGAAGGCGCGATGTTCGTCACCGACGACGAAGCCCTGGCCAACCGCGTGCGCAGGCTCAAGTTTCATGGTCTGGGCGTTGACGCCTACGATCGATTGACCGGCGGCCGCAAGCCTCAGGCACAAGTGATAGAGCCGGGTTTCAAATACAACCTGGCCGACATCAACGCCGCGATTGCCTTGGTGCAACTGCAACGGCTGGATGACATCAACGCCCGTCGCACCGAGTTGGCCACGGCCTATAAGCACAAGCTCGAAGGCCTGCCGGTGCAGCCGTTGGCCCTGCCCGCCTACGCGCAACAGCACGCCTGGCACCTGTTCATTCTGCGCATCGACCGCGAGCACTGCGGCATCGACCGAGAGGCCTTCATGAAAGGTTTGCAGGACCAGGGCATCGGCACCGGTATCCATTTCATCGCCACCCACCTGCACGCCTGGTATCGCCAGCGTGACCCCGACTTGTACCTGCCTAACACCGAATGGAATTCGGCGCGGCTGTGTTCGATTCCGTTGTTCCCCGACATGACCGATCAAGACCTTGATCGGGTGGTCGGCGCCATTTCCAACTTAATGGACAAACGCCCGTGAAGCCCTATCCGATCCGCTGCGTGTCGATTGTCATCCCGGTCTACAACGAACAGGGCAGCCTGCCAGAACTGCTGCGCCGCACCGAAGCGGCGTGCCGGATGCTGCGTCACGACTATGAAATCGTCTTGGTGGACGACGGCAGTCGCGACGACTCCGCAAGCATTCTCGAAGAGGCCGCCACCCGTGAAGACAGCCCGTTCGTGGCCGTCATCCTCAATCGCAACTACGGCCAGCACGCGGCGATCATGGCCGGTTTCGAGCAGTGCAAGGGCGACGTGGTCATTACCCTCGACGCCGACCTGCAGAACCCGCCGGAAGAAATCCCGCGCCTGATCGCCGAGGCTGAAAAAGGCTACGACGTAGTCGGCAGCGTGCGCGGCAATCGTCAGGACTCGGCGTTGCGGCGCTGGCCGTCGAAGCTGATCAACCTCGCCGTGCAACGCTCCACCGGGGTCGCCATGAGCGACTACGGCTGCATGCTCCGCGCTTACCGTCGCACGATCATCGACGCGATGCTCGCCTGCCGCGAGCGCAGCACTTTCATCCCGATCCTCGCCAACAGCTTCGCCCGCCACACCACGGAAATCGTCGTCGCCCACGCCGAACGCGAGCATGGCGATTCGAAGTACAGCCCGATGCGCCTGATCAACCTGATGTTCGACTTGATCACCTGCATGACCACCACACCGCTGCGCCTTTTGAGCATCGTCGGCTTCGCCATGGCCGGGCTTGGCGTGCTGTTTGCCGCCGTGCTGATCGTGTTGCGACTGGTGCTCGGCGCGGGCTGGGCGGGCGATGGCTTGTTCGTGCTGTTCGCCGTGCTGTTCGTGTTCACCGGTGGCCAGTTCATCGGCATGGGCCTGCTCGGCGAATACCTGGGGCGCATGTACAGCGACGTGCGCGCCCGCCCGCGGTTCTTCATTGAAAAGGTCTTGCGCAGCCACGCCTCCAACCCGGCGCCTGCCATCACCGTTGACGGTCTCTCCTCTTCCTCTTCCTCTACTTCTTCTACTTCCGGTCAGGTTCTCTCATGAGCGCAAAAACAGTTGTCTTCGCTTACCACGATATTGGCTGCGCCGGCATTCAAGCGCTGCTCGACAGCGGCTATGACATTGCCGCCGTGTTCACCCACGCCGATGACCCGAAAGAGAACGCTTTCTACGCGTCAGTGGCGCAATTGTGTGCGAGCAAAGGCATCCAGGTGCATGCCCCGGAAGACGTCAATCACCCGCTGTGGATCGAACGCATTGCCAAACTCGACCCTGAGTACCTGTTCTCCTTCTACTACCGCAATCTGCTCAGCGAGCCATTGCTGGCCACCGCCAAAAAAGGCGCGTTCAACCTGCACGGTTCGTTACTCCCGCGTTACCGTGGCCGCGCACCAGCGAACTGGGTGCTGGTCAACGGCGAAAGCGAAACTGGCGTGACCCTGCACCGCATGGTCAAACGGGCCGATGCCGGCGCCATCGTCGCCCAGCAACGCGTGGCCATCGAGCGCAGCGACACCGCGCTGAGCCTGCACGGCAAGCTGCGCATTGCGGCGATTGATCTGTTGCGCGACACCTTGCCGGCCATGCTCCAAGGCAAAGTCAGCGAATCCGCGCAGGACGAATCGCAAGCCAGCGTATTCGGCCGTCGCACACCGGCAGACGGCAAACTGCTTTGGCAGCAACCTGCCGAGCAACTGTTCAATCTGGTTCGCGCCGTGACTCAGCCGTATCCAGGCGCCTTCTGCGCGGTGGGCGAGCACAAGCTGATCGTCTGGAGCGCCGAGGTCGTCAAAGGCAACGCAGGCCAGGCACCGGGCCGCGTCATCAGCGTTAATCCGCTGCGCATTGCCTGCGGTGAAGACTCGCTGGTGATCCATTCCGGTCAGCGCAACGACAACGGCCTGTACCTCAGCGGCCCGCAACTGGCCAATGAATTGGGCCTGGTCGACGGCTCGCTGCTGCGCGGTACCGAGTCCGCCCGTGCGCCACGCCGCACCCGCGTGCTGATCCTTGGCGTCAACGGTTTCATCGGCAATCACTTGTCCGAGCGTTTGCTGCGTGATGACCGCTACGAGGTGTATGGCCTCGACATCGGTTCCGACGCCATCGAGCGTCTGCGCAGCCATCCGCACTTCCACTACGTCGAAGGCGACATCAGCATTCACTCTGAGTGGATCGAGTACCACATCAAGAAATGCGACGTGGTCCTGCCGCTGGTAGCGATTGCCACGCCAATTGAATACACGCGCAATCCGCTGCGGGTATTCGAACTCGATTTCGAAGAAAACCTCAAACTGGTGCGCTACTGCGTCAAATACAACAAACGCGTGATCTTCCCGTCGACCTCGGAAGTCTATGGCATGTGCCAGGACCAGAACTTCGACGAAGACACCTCCAACCTGATCGTCGGCCCGATCAACAAACAGCGCTGGATCTACTCGGTGTCCAAGCAACTGCTGGATCGGGTGATCTGGGCCTACGGCGCCAAAGGCCTGAATTTCACTCTGTTCCGCCCCTTCAACTGGATGGGCCCACGCCTTGATCGTCTGGACTCGGCGCGTATCGGCAGCTCCCGCGCGATCACGCAACTGATCCTCAATCTGGTCGAAGGCACGCCGATTCGCCTGTTCGACGGTGGCGAGCAGAAACGCTGCTTCACCGACATCGCCGACGGCGTCGAAGCACTGGCGCGGATCATCGATAACGACAACGACGTCTGCAACGGCCAGATCATCAACATCGGCAACCCGGACAACGAGGCCAGCATCCGGCAGTTGGGCGAAGAGTTGCTGCGCCAGTTCGAAGCGCACCCGCTGCGCCACAACTTTCCGCCGTTCGCCGGGTTCCGCGACGTCGAGAGCAAGGCGTTCTACGGTGCCGGTTACCAGGACGTCGAACACCGCAAACCGAGCATCGCCAACGCCAGGCAGCTGCTCGACTGGACGCCGACCGTGGAAATGCGCGAGACCATCGGCAACACGCTGGACTTCTTCCTGCGCGAAGCCATGCGTGAAATCGCTTCGCTATCGAAAAAAGAGGCGAGCTGATGCAGGCCGGTCTACGCATTGACGTCGACACCTGGCGCGGCACCCGCGAAGGTGTGCCGCGCCTCTTGGAAATACTCGACGAGGCGCAGATCAAGGCAACGTTTTTCTTCAGTGTCGGCCCCGACAACATGGGCCGGCATCTGTGGCGCCTGATCCGTCCGCAGTTTTTGTGGAAGATGCTCCGTTCCAACGCGGTCGGCCTGTATGGCTGGGACATTCTGCTGGCCGGCACCGCGTGGCCGGGCAAACCGATTGGTCGCGACCTCGGGCACCTGATGCGTCAGGCCCGCGACGCCGGACATGAAGTCGGCCTGCACGCTTGGGATCACCACGGCTGGCAAGCCAATGCCGGGCGCTGGAGCGAGGCAAAACTGATCGAGCAGATCCGCCAGGGCGTCGACACGTTGAGCGACATTCTTGGCGAGAAAGTCGAGTGTTCGGCCGCTGCCGGTTGGCGTGCCGACGCGCGTGTGATTGAGGCCAAGCAAGCCTTCGGCTTTCGCTACAACAGCGATTGCCGGGGCTCGCGGCTGTTCCGCCCTTTGTTGGCGGACGGCACGCCGGGCACACCGCAGATTCCGGTGGACCTGCCGACTTTCGACGAGATCGTCGGCCCCATCGTCGCGGCGCGGGATTTCAACGCGTTCATCCTCGATCACTTCCGCCCGCACCAGCTCAACACCTACACCATCCATGCCGAAGTAGAAGGGATTCTGATGGCTCGGGACTTTCGCCAATTGTTGGCCGATGCACGCCAGCGAAACATCGACTTCAAACCGCTGGGCGACTTGTTGCCCGAGTTCCTCAATACCTTGCCCGTGGGTCGCGTGGAGCGCGGCGCCCTTGAAGGTCGTGAAGGCTGGCTGGGAGTGCAAGGCGCATGACCAAACGTTGGGCATTGCCGCTGCTGTTACTGGGAATCTGCCTGCTGGCGTATCTGCTGCCACTGGGCAGCCATGGTTTGTGGATTCCCGACGAAACCCGCTACGCGCAAATCAGCCAGGAAATGCTGCTGAGCGGCAATTGGGTGTCGCCGCATTTCATGAGCCTGCGCTACTTCGAGAAACCGATTGCCGGTTACTGGATGATCGCCCTCGGTCAGGGCTTGTTCGGGCAGAACCTGTTCGGCGTGCGCTTTGCCTCGGCGTTGAGCACCGGTTTGAGCGTGTTGCTGTGCTACCTGATCGCCCGACGGATGTGGAGCGAGCCGCGTAAAAGCTTCGTCTGCGCCCTGCTCTACATGAGTTTCACCATCGTCGCCGGCCAGGCCGGGTACGCCAACCTCGATCCGCAGTTCACCTTGTGGGTCAACCTGAGTCTGGTAGCGCTGTGGTTTGCCCTCGACAGTCAATCTCGCGGCAAGCGCATGACTGCCTGGGCCGTGCTGGGGCTGGCGTGCGGCATGGGGTTCATGACCAAAGGCTTTCTCGCCTGGTTATTACCGGTGCTGATCGCGGTGCCCTGGCTGCTCTGGCAAAAGCGCTGGCGTGAGCTGTTGCTGTACGGCCCGGTGGCGATTGCCATCGCGATCATCATCAGCCTGCCGTGGGTGCTGGCCGTGCATGCGCAGGAGCCGGATTACTGGCGGTTCTTCTTCTGGCATGAACACATCCGTCGCTTTGCCGGCGACAACGCCCAACACGATGCGCCGTGGTGGTTTTACCTGCCGCTGCTGATCGCCTTCAGCCTGCCGTGGGCCGGTTTGTTGCCGGCCACGTTCAAGCAGGCGTGGCAAACCCGCACTCAGCCTCATGTGGTGTTCCTGCTGCTGTGGCTGTTAATGCCGCTGCTGTTTTTCAGCCTGAGCAACGGTAAGCTGCCGACCTACATTCTGCCGTGCCTGCTGCCGCTGGCGTTGCTGTTGGGCAATGCATTGGCCGACCGTTTGCGTATGGAGCAGTCTCAAGCGCTGAGCCTCAATGGCCTGCTGAATCTGTTGCTCGGCGGCGTCGCCCTGCTGGTGCTGGTTTATCTGCAATTGAACCGGCCGCTGTACGACCACGAATTGCACAGCCTGATGTTGGTGTTTATCGCCCTGATCGGCTGGCTCATCGCCAACCTGCTGCAAGCCTTTCTACCCCTGCAATGCTGGGCGGCGCCGGCCTTTGGCAGTCTGCTGCTGGTCGCGCTGTTGCCGGCGGCGCTGCCCAAATCGGTGGTCGCCAACAAGATGCCCGATCAGTTTATTCGGCATCACCTCAGCGAACTGGCGCAGACCACGCACTTGCTCAGCAACGATCTGGGCGCCGCTGCTGCCCTGGCCTGGCGCCTGAAACGGCCGCAAGTCGACTTGTACAACACGATAGGCGAATTGAAATATGGCCTTGCCTATCCTGACGCCATTCAACAACGGGTCGATCCCGATCAAGTGCAACAGTGGATGCGCGAGGCTCGCCGCAGTGGTTCAGTCGGCGTGGTGATGCGCGTCAAGGGGCAGGACGAACTGGACGAAATCGATCGATTGCCAAAGGACGGCATCCGTTACGAACAGGGCAATCTGGTGATCATGATTCTTCCCAAGGAGGCGTCATGAGCCTGTTGCTGCTGTTGGCCGCGTGCCTGCTGACCTGCCTGGGCCAGATTGCGCAAAAGTACGCCGTGGAGAGTTGGCGCGGTGCTGATTCGCGCTGGGCCGAAAAACTGCGCTCGCCGTGGTTGTGGCTGGCGCTGCTCGCGCTCGGCGCGGGGCTGCTGGTGTGGCTGCTGGTGTTGCAGCGTCTGGAAGTTGGCGTCGCCTACCCGATGCTCAGCCTCAATTTTGTGTTGATCACCCTGATCGCGCGCTTCGTCTTCCGTGAACCCATCGACCGTCAGCATTGGCTCGGCGTTGCGCTGGTGATCGGCGGCGTGGTTCTGCTGGGGCAACAGGCATGAGCGTGCGCCGTGGAATCGCCTTCGCATTGGGAAGCGTGTTGCTGGCCAGCGCTGCCCAACTAGGCATGCGCTGGAGCATGACGCGCCTGCCTGCGCCCGAGCATTGGCTGGCAATCGATAGCCTCGACCTTCGCGCATTGACCGTGGTCGTTTCAGCCATTTTTGCCTACGCCCTGTCGATGCTCTGCTGGCTCGCGGCACTGCGCGATCTGCCACTGGGCCGCGCCTATTCGCTGCTGAGCATCAGCTATGCGCTGGTGTACGTGCTGGCGGCCAGTCTGCCGCTGTTCAACGAAGCCTTCAGTTTTACCAAATCACTGGGCGTGGCGCTGGTCATGCTTGGGGTCATCACCATCAACACTCGTCCGGCCCATGCGCCAGCATTCAGGAGTGCTCCATGAAAATCACAGTATTTGGCAGCGGTTACGTTGGCCTGGTGCAGGCCGCTGTGTTGGCCGAGGTCGGGCATGACGTCGTATGCATGGACGTCGACCAGAAGAAGGTCGACCTGCTGTGCCAAGGGCATGTCAGTATCTTCGAACCGGGGCTGGCCAGTCTGGTGCGCGAAGGTCTGGATTCGAAACGCCTGTTGTTCACCACCGATGAAAAACTCGCCGTGCAGCACGGCCGGGTGGCGTTCATTGCGGTGGGTACGCCATCGCGTGAAGACGGCTCGGCCGATCTGCGCTATGTGCTCTCGGTCGGCGATGCGATTGCGCGACACCGTGAACAACCGCTGATTCTGGTGGAGAAGTCCACGGTGCCGGTGGGCACGGGCGACACCTTGCGCACGCACATCGAGAAGGCGCTGATCAAGGTTGGTCGATTGCTGCATTTCGATATCGTCTCCAACCCGGAGTTTCTCAAGGAAGGTTCCGCCGTCGCCGATTGCCGGCGTCCTGACCGCATCGTTATCGGCTGCGAGGGCGATGAGGTACGCGACGTGATGCGAGATTTGTACGCGCCGTTCAATCGTAACCACGACCGCATCATGTTCATGGACCTGCGCAGCGCCGAGCTGACCAAATACGCCGCCAATTGCATGCTGGCGACCAAGATCAGCTTCATCAACCAGATCGCCGAGCTGGCCGAACACCTGGGCGCCGACATCGAATCGGTCCGTCAGGGCATCGGCGCCGACACGCGCATCGGTTACCACTTTATCTATCCGGGTTGCGGCTATGGCGGCTCGTGCTTTCCCAAGGACATGCGCGCCTTGATCCACAGTGCCGAACAGGCGCATTGCTCCAGCGACTTGCTGCAAGCAGTCGAAGCGATCAACCAGCGGCAGAAACATAAACTGTTCGAACGCATCAACGCGTTCTACCAGGGCGACTTGCGCGGCAAGACCTTCGCGCTGTGGGGTCTGGCGTTCAAACCCAACACCGACGACATGCGCGATGCGCCGAGCCGGGTCTTGCTGGAAGAACTCTGGGCCGCCGGCGCTAGCGTGCGCGCGTTCGACCCGGAAGCCATGCAAGAAACCCAGAACCTCTATCCGGACGAAGCAAAACTGATGTTGATGGGCACGCCCGAGTCGGTATTGCCCGGCGCCGACGCACTGATCATCTGCACCGAATGGCAGCAGTTCAAGGCACCGGATTTCGAGCTGATCAAACAACGCCTGAACACTCCGGTGATCTTCGACGGTCGCAACCTGTACGACGCCGAACGGCTGGCGCGCAACGGTTTCCAGTACTTTCCGATGGGCCGTGGCGAATCGCGCAAACTGCCGATCCCGCTGCAGCAATGGCCGCATGCGTCCGACGTCGCCTGAGCGGTTATATATTGCCCGGAACCCTGTGGGAGCGAGCTTGCTCGCGAAGGCGTCAGTTCAGTCAACCCAGTATTGACTGGTACACCGCTTTCGCGAGCAAGCTCGCTCCCACAGTGGGTTTTTGTTGTGTCAGGTTGACCGTTGCGTGAGACCCGGTGAGGATGGCGACGCCCGCCTGTGCATCTGAAATAAGGACATTGACCTCTTCGTGGCCACCTACTCTCCCCTGATCCGCCGGCTGATGATCAGCTCGCTGACGGTCGTCATCAGCCGTGCCCTGATCAGCCCATTGCTGACCTTGTTCCTCAGCAACAAACTCGGCCTCAACCCGCAGGACGTCGGTCTGCTGCTGGGCATCGCGGTGTTCAGCGCCACGCTACTGTCGCTCTATGGGGGCTACATCATTGATCGGCTGGACAAGCGTCAGTTGCTGATTCTGACCATGCTGTCGAGCGGTATTGGCCTGATCCTGCTGACCTTCGCGCAGAACCTGTATCTGGTCACGCTGGTGCTGATCATCAGCGAAACCGCCTCGGCGCTGTTCCTGATCTGTTCCAAGGCGATGATCAGTGAAAACCTGTCGGTCGGGCAGCGCGTCAAAGCGTTTTCCCTGACCTACACGTTGACCAACATTGGCTACGCCGTCGGCCCGATGATTGGCGTGGTGATCGCCGGCATCCAGCCTTCCGCGCCGTTTATCGTCGCCGGTGCGATTGCCTGTGGCAGCGTGTTCCTGCTGCTCGGCGCCGCTAAACAAGTCAGCCCGCTATCGCCGCTCGGCCAGCCGCAAAGCTTTCTGAATACCCTGATCATCCTGAAAAACGACCGCACGATGGTCCTGTTCACCCTCGGCTGCCTGCTCAGTACGTTGGTGCACGGGCGTTTCACCTTGTACCTGTCGCAATACCTGCTGGTGACGCACACCCAGCAACAGACTCTGGACACCATGGCCGCCCTGCTCGCCTGCAACGCGATCACGGTGATCCTGCTGCAATATCAGATCGGTCGTTTCCTCAAGCGCGAGCACCTGCGGTACTGGATTGCCGGTGGCACCGCGCTGTTCATCGTCGGGCTGATCGGCTTCAGTTTCGCCGACAGCCTCGTCGGCTGGTGCGTGGCGATGTTCATCTTCACCTTGGGCGAGATGATCATTTACCCGGCGGATTTCCTCTTCGTCGACACCCTGGCCCCGGAAGAACTGCGCGGCAGCTACTACGGTGCGCAAAACCTCGCCGCATTGGGCGGTGCCTTAAGCCCGGTAATGTGCGGGTTTCTGCTGATGCACACGCCAGCGCCGAGCATGTTTTATGCCCTGAGTATTCTCGCGGCGTTGGGCGGGTATCTGTGTTTCGTCAGTGGGCGCAGGGCTGCTTTAATGCAAAAGTAATGCACTCAAACTGCATTAATATGAATTTGTCAGCATCGAGAATGATCGGCACACTGTGCGCGTTCCTCCCCCAATGTTGGAACACTTCGAGGGCTTACCGGATTTACCGGGCAAGTCCTTTTTTTTGCCCGGATTTTTGCAAGGATCGGTTTTACATGCTCGCTCGCTGGTTGCCCGCCGCCATCAACACCCGCCCCACCGAATGGAGCCGCGCCGCCATCGGCATGGCATTGGGCACGCTGTTCAGTGTGTGGCTGTGCGCCCAGGTGTTCGGTCATGAAGTGGCTTATCACCTGATCGGCCCGTTGGGCGCGTCGGCGGTGTTGCTGTTCGCCGTATCGTCC
The DNA here is from genome assembly GCF_044760045.1 of Pseudomonas sp. NPDC098747. Taxonomy (NCBI): domain Bacteria; kingdom Pseudomonadati; phylum Pseudomonadota; class Gammaproteobacteria; order Pseudomonadales; family Pseudomonadaceae; genus Pseudomonas; species Pseudomonas sp. NPDC098747. The sequence goes on from NZ_JBIWAL010000004.1 coordinate 80,176, forward strand.
GGCGCCCTCGCCCAGCCGTGGTCGATTCTGGGCGGTTATCTGTGTGCCGGCGTCGTGGCGTTGCTGGTCGCCCATGTGCTCGGCCGAACACTCGGTAGCGCGTGTCTGGCGGCGGGCATGGCGTTGATTCTGATGTGCTGGTTGCGCTGCCTGCACCCTCCGGCCGGCGCGTTGGCACTGACGTTGGTGCTGGCCGATCCCGCGACCATCGCCATGGACTGGAAAGCCATGGAACCGGTGATGCTCGGTGCGGCGTGCATGTTGGCCAGTGCCTTGGCCTACAACAATCTGACGCGCATTCGTTACCCGAAACGTCCCGCCGAACCGGCGCCCGTGGTTGCCCCGATCGACAGCCAGGCGATCACCGCTGAAGACCTGAAGCTCGCATTGGCCGACATGGAGGCCTTCATCGACATCACGCCTGAAGACCTCGAACAGTTGATCCACGCCAGTGAACTGCATGCCAAGCGGCGCAGCATCGGTGAAGTTTTCATCCGACCGTCCTGATGCTCCTACACTGTTATTGCGTTTCATCACCTGATGTAAAAACGCAGACAGCCCCTGCACATATCCCCGTTGTACAGGGCAAATTTGCACTGTTACGATCCGTTAACGCTCGCGCGCGAGCTTCTCGAATAAAGACAATAAAAGCAGGGAGTTAGTGATGACTGCTCAGGCTTCATCCCCGCGGACTCTGTCCATGGATGCCACGCAAAACGAAGTGCTGGCCGAGGTTCGCAACCACATCGGTCACCTGACCCTCAACCGACCCGCCGGCCTCAACGCCATTACCCTCGACATGGTTCGCCTGCTGCAACAGCAGCTCGATGCCTGGGCGAACGACGCCGATGTGCATGCCGTCGTCCTGCGCGGTGCCGGTGAGAAAGCCTTCTGCGCCGGTGGCGACATTCGTTCGCTTTACGACAGTTTCAAAAGCGGCGACACGCTGCACGAAGACTTCTTCGTCGAGGAATACGCCCTCGACCTGACGATTCATCACTACCGCAAACCGGTGCTGGCGCTGATGGACGGATTTGTCCTCGGTGGCGGCATGGGTTTGGTGCAAGGCGCCGATCTGCGCTTGGTCACCGAAAAGAGCCGACTGGCGATGCCGGAAGTGGCCATCGGTTATTTCCCGGACGTCGGTGGCAGCTATTTCCTGCCGCGCATTCCCGGCGAACTGGGGATCTATCTGGGCGTCAGCGGCGTGCAGATCCGCGCCGCCGATGCGCTGTATTGCGGTCTCGCCGACTGGTATCTGGACAGCAGCCAGTTGGCCATCTTCGATGAAAAACTCGATCAGATGGAATGGCAGGACACGCCGCTCAAGTCGTTGCAAAACCTGTTGGCCAAGCACGCCGTGCAATCCCTTCCCGATGCGCCGCTCGAAACCTTGCGTCCGGCCATCGACCATTTTTTTGCGCTGCCGGACGTGCCAAGTATGGTCGAGCAACTGCGCGCCGTCACCGTTGCCAACAGCCATGAATGGGCGACCACCACGGCTGACCTGCTGGAGTCCCGCTCGCCGCTGGCCATGGCTGTTACGCTGGAAATGCTCCGTCGTGGCCGGCACTTGAGCCTGGAACAGTGCTTCGCCCTCGAACTGCATCTGGATCGCCAGTGGTTCGCCCGTGGCGACCTGATCGAAGGCGTCCGCGCCCTGTTGATCGACAAAGACAAGACACCTCGCTGGAACCCGCCAACCCTTGCCGCGCTGGACGCTGCGCACGTGGCGAGTTTCTTCCACGGTTTTGCTGAGAGCGGGAGCTGAGCCATGCACGATCTCGAACTGACTGAAGAACAAGTGATGATCCGCGACATGGCCCGGGACTTTGCCCGCGGCGAAATCGCGCCTCATGCGCAAGCCTGGGAAAAGGCTGGCTGGATCGACGACGCCCTGGTGGCGAAGATGGGCGAGCTGGGGCTGCTGGGCATGGTCGTGCCTGAAGAATGGGGCGGCACCTACGTCGATTACGTCGCTTATGCGTTGGCAGTGGAAGAGATTTCCGCCGGCGATGGCGCGACCGGTGCGTTCATGAGCATCCACAACTCCGTTGGCTGCGGCCCGGTGCTCAACTACGGCAGCGAAGCGCAGAAGCAGACCTGGCTGGCGGATCTGGCCAGCGGTCAAACCATCGGCTGCTTCTGCCTGACCGAACCGCAGGCTGGCTCCGAAGCGCACAACCTGCGCACTCGCGCTGAACTGCGCGACGGCCAGTGGGTGATCAACGGGGCCAAGCAATTTGTCAGTAACGGCAAACGAGCGAAACTGGCGATCGTGTTTGCGGTGACTGATCCGGATCTGGGCAAGAAAGGCATTTCGGCGTTTCTGGTGCCCACCGATACAGCGGGTTTCATCGTCGATCGCACCGAACACAAAATGGGCATTCGCGCGTCCGACACCTGTGCGGTGACGCTGAACAACTGCAGCATTCCCGAGGCCAACCTGCTCGGCGAACGTGGCAAAGGTCTGGCGATTGCCCTGTCCAACCTTGAAGGCGGACGCATCGGCATTGCCGCGCAAGCCTTGGGCATCGCCCGTGCGGCGTTTGAAGCGGCGTTGGTTTATTCGCGTGATCGGGTGCAGTTCGGCAAACCGATCAACGAGCACCAGAGCATCGCCAATCTGTTGGCCGACATGCACATGCAATTGAACGCGGCGCGGCTGATGATTCTGCATGCGGCGCGGTTGCGCACGGCGGGCAAACCGTGTTTGTCAGAGGCCTCACAGGCCAAGTTGTTTGCTTCGGAGATGGCCGAAAAGGTCTGCTCGTCGGCGATTCAGATTCATGGCGGGTATGGGTATCTGGAAGATTATCCGGTCGAGAAGTACTACCGCGATGCGCGGATTACCCAGATTTATGAAGGGTCGAGCGAGATTCAGCGGATGGTGATTGCCCGGGAGCTGAAGAACTACCAGTTGTAGCGTGATGGCCCTCTTTCCCTCACCCCAGCCCTCTCCCCGAGGGAGAGGGGGCCGACCGAGGTGTCTGGCGTTGTACATCGACCTGAGAGATCGGGTTGATGATGGATTCGACAGTGCACCTTCTTCATTCTGAAGACCGACGGGTTACCACAAGGTAATTTGCAGGCTTTTAAAATCTGAGTTCACCTCGGTGGTCCAGGTCGATGCATGACGCCCAAACAACCCGGTCAGTCCCCTCTCCCTCCGGGAGAGGGTTAGGGTGAGGGGCTCTTTTGCTTCTAATCGCGTTACTTACCCTTGAACTCAGGCGTGCGCTTAGCCACAAACGCCGCCATCCCTTCCTTCTGATCCTGCGTCGCAAACGCTGCATGGAACACCCGGCGCTCAAAGCGCACGCCTTCAGTCAAATTGACCTCAAACGCACGGTTGACGCTTTCCTTGACCATCATCGCAATCGGCAGCGATTTGCTGGCGATCACTGCAGCAACTTTCAGCGCTTCATCCAGCAACTCATCACTCGGCACGATCCGCGCGACGATGCCGCAACGCTCAGCCTCAACCGCGTCGATCAAACGCCCACTCAGGCACATTTCCATGGCTTTGGCTTTGCCCACAGCGCGAGTCAAACGTTGGGTGCCGCCCATGCCCGGCAGCACGCCGAGATTGATTTCCGGCTGACCGAATTTAGCGTTGTCGCCAGCCAGGATAAAGTCGCACATCAACGCCAGCTCACAGCCTCCGCCCAGGGCAAAGCCGTTGACGGCGGCGATGATCGGCTTGCGGCGGTTGGCCACGCGGTCACTGTCACTGAACAGGTCGTCCATGTAGATCTGCGGATAGGTCAGCTCGGCCATTTCCTTGATGTCGGCGCCGGCAGCGAACGCCTTCTTCGAGCCGGTGATGACGATACAACCGATGTTGGCGTCGGCTTCCAGCACGTCGAGTGCCTGGTTAACTTCGCTGACCAGTTGCGCGTTCAGTGCATTCAGCGCCTGCGGCCGGTTGAGCGTGATCAGGCCAACGCGGCCGTGGTTTTCCAGCAGGATCGTTTCGTAAGTCATGGATAAAATTCCTTGTCAGAGGTTGCGCGAGATAACCATGCGCTGAATATCGCTGGTGCCTTCGTAGATCTGGCAGACGCGCACGTCGCGGTAGATGCGCTCCAGCGGGAAATCGTTGAGGTAACCGTAACCGCCGAGCGTTTGCAAGGCCATCGAGCAGACTTTCTCGGCCATCTCCGAGGCGAACAGTTTGGCCATGGAAGCCTCGACCAGCGCCGGTTGTCCGCTGTCACGCAGGGCGGCCGCGTAATGCACCATCTGCCGGGCAACGGCGATCTGCGTCGCCATGTCGGCGAGGCGGAAGGCAACGGCTTGATGCTCGATGATCGGCTTGCCGAACGTGTCGCGATCACGGGCGTAATCGCGCGCCGCTTCGAATGCCGCGCGGGCCATGCCCACCGATTGCGAGGCAATACCGACGCGTCCACCTTCAAGGTTGGCCAGGGCAATTTTGTAACCTTCGCCCTCCTCGCCCAAACGGTTGGCGACCGGCACTTTGACGTCTTCGAAGAGAATCTGGCAAGTGTCCGAGGCGTGCTGGCCGAGCTTGTCTTCGACGCGGGCGACTTTGTAGCCCGGCGAATCGGTCGGCACAATAAACGCGGTGATCCCGCGTTTGCCGGCACCTGGATCGGTCACCGCAAACACGATCACGATCCCGGCGTTTTGCCCGGAGGTAATGAACTGTTTGCAGCCGTTCAGCACGTAGTGATCGCCTTCCAGGCGTGCGCGGGTTTTCAGGCTGCTGGCATCAGAACCGGCCTGCGGTTCGGTCAGAGCGAACGCGCCGAGCATCGCACCGCTGGCCAGCGGTTTGAGGAAGCGTTCGCGCTGGTCATCGTTGCCGAACTTGAGGATCGGCACGCAACCCACCGAGTTGTGCACGCTCATGATCGTCGAGCAGGCACCGTCGCCGGCGGCGATTTCTTCCAGGGCCATGGCGTAGGCCAGGTAACCGGTGTCGCAACCGCCCCACTGCTCCGGCACGAGCATGCCGAAGAAGCCCAGTTCGGCCATTTCGCGAATGGCTTCCTTGGGAAAACGGTGCTCGCGATCCCACTCGGCGGCGAACGGTTTCAGCCGTTCCTCGGCAAACTGCCGGGCCATGTCGCGGATCTGTTGTTGGTCTTCGTTGGGGATCATGGTGAGTCCTTGAATCCGGGTTACCACACAGGACCCTGTGGGAGCTGGCTTGCCAGCGATGAGGCCGTGTCAGTCAACATATTGGCTGTCTGACTCACCGCCATCGCGGGCAAGCCCGCTCCCACAGGGATTAGCGCTTGCTTTAATACACGCATTCCACGGCCATGGCCGTTGCTTCACCACCACCGATGCAGATGGCCGCGATGCCGCGTTTCAGATTGTTCTGGCGCAACGCCGAGAGCAGCGTCACCAGAATCCGCGCACCGGACGCACCGATCGGATGACCCAGCGCACACGCGCCGCCGTGGATATTCAGCTTCTCGTGCGGGATATCGAGGTGTTTCATGGCAGCCATGGCGACCACGGCAAACGCTTCGTTGACTTCAAACAAGTCAACCTCGGCCAGCGACCAACCGGTCTTCTTCACCAGCTTGTTGATCGCCCCGATCGGGGCCACCGGAAACAGCCCCGGCGTATCGGCAAACGCCGAGTGACCGTGAATGACCGCCAGCGGCTTCAAACCAAGTTTTTGCGCCTGCGACTGACGCATCAGCACCAGCGCCGCCGCGCCGTCGGAGATTGAGCTGGAGTTCGCCGCCGTCACCGTACCGCCCTCGCGGAACGCCGGTTTCAGTGAAGCGACCTTGTCCAGTTTGGCTTTCGGCGGCTGCTCGTCATTGCTGATCAGCACCTGCTCTTTCCCGACGGCCACGGTCAGCGGGACGATTTCGTCCTTGAAGCGGCCGTCCTTGATCGCCTGTTGCGCGCGGGTCGTCGAGGCGATGGCAAAGGCGTCCTGCGCTTCACGGCTGAAGTCGTTGGTGTCGGCGCATTCCTCGGCAAAAGTCCCCATCAGGCGGCCCTTGTCGTAGGCGTCTTCGAGACCGTCGAGGAACATCGAATCCAGCACCCGGCCATGGCCCATCCGGTAACCGGCGCGGGCACGGTCCAGCAGATACGGCGAGTTGGACATGCTTTCCATGCCGCCGGCGATCACCACATCGGCACTGCCAGCGACCAGCATGTCGTGGGCCAGAATGGTGGTTTCCATACCCGAGCCGCACATCTTGTTAACGGTGGTGCAGCGGGTCGATTTATCCAGCCCGGCGCCCAGCGCTGCTTGCCGTGCAGGTGCCTGGCCGAGACCGGCGGGCAGCACGCAACCGAACAACACTTCGTCTATTGCATCGCTGGCGACACCGGCGCGCTCAACCGCAGCCTTGATCGCGGCGGCGCCGAGTTGCGGTGCGGTGAGGCTTTTCAGTTCGCCCTGAAACCCGCCCATCGGGGTGCGGACGGCGCTGACGATGACAATCGGATCGTTGGAAATAGTCATGACAAATCCTCTTTACCTGGCGGCCATGCGCAAGGCGCCGTCGAGACGGATCACCTCGCCGTTGAGCATGCTGTTTTCGATGATATGCCGAACCAGTGCGGCGTACTCGGCAGGCTTACCCAGACGCGGCGGGAACGGTACGCCGGCGGCCAGCGAGTCGCGGACTTCCGGGGTCATGCCGGCCATCATCGGGGTTTCAAAAATGCCCGGGGCGATGGTCATCACGCGGATGCCGAAGCGCGCCAGTTCACGGGCGGCGGGCAAAGTCAGGCTGGCGATGGCGCCTTTTGACGCTGCGTACGCGGCCTGACCAATCTGGCCGTCGAACGCCGCCACCGAGGCGGTGTTGATGATCACACCGCGTTCGCCGTCGGCATTGGCTTCGCTCTCGGCAATCGCCGCAGCAGCGAGGCGCAGCATGTTGAAGCTGCCGATCAGGTTGACGTTGATCACCTGGGCAAAACTGGCCAACGCATGCGGGCCGTTCTTGCCGAGGATTTTCTCGCCACGCACGATGCCGGCGCAGTTGACCAGACCGTTGAGGCTGCCGAATGCGCTGACGGTCGCTTGAACGGCGGCTTCGGCGGCGGCTTCATTACTGATGTCGGCGACGACGCTTTGCGCACCCAGGCGCTTGGCCTGGGCGGCCACCGCTTCGGCGTTCATGTCCACCAGCATCACTTTGGCGCCGGCATTCACCAGCAATTCAGCGGTGGCCGCACCCAGGCCAGACGCGCCGCCAGTGACGATAAAAACCTTGTTCTCGATCTGCATGACTGTTTCCTTCGATTCAAGCTGAAACGTTGTGCGCCGCGGCCTCTTGAGCCTTGGCGATTTCCTGGTTGCGCAAGATAAAGCGCTGCAATTTGCCGCTCGGGGTTTTGGGCAAGTCGCTGACAAATTCGATTTCACGCGGGTACGAATGCGCGGCCAGACGCTTGCGTACGTGCTGGCGCAGCTCTTCGGCCAATTCCGGCGCCGCGCGGTACTGCGCGCTGAGCACCACAAAGGCTTTGACCAGTTCGGTGCGCTCCGGGTCGGGTTTGCCGACCACCGCCGCCTCGATCACGGCCGGGTGTTCAATCAGTGCGCTTTCGACGTCGAACGGGCCGACACGGTAGCCAGAGGTGGTGATCACGTCGTCGCTGCGGCCGACGAAACTGATGCTGCCGTCCGGGTTCCACTCCACGGTGTCGCCGCTCAGGTAGTAATCGCCGACGAAAGCTTTGGTCGGCGCGCCTTCATAGCCACCAAACCAGCACATCGGCGACTTGGCGCGGTCGATGGCGAGGATGCCCGGCTGACCGACGCCGAGTTCCTTGTGCTGCTCGTCGAGCACAACGATGCGATGGCCCGGTGAGGCGAAACCGGCGGCGCCAACGTGAACCGCATGGTCGAGGCCATGGTGGTTGCACAGCACCATGCCCAGTTCGGTCTGGCCGTAATGGTCGTGGATGACCACGTCGAGGTTGTCGGCGAACCAGCGGATCACTTCCGGGTTCAGCGGCTCGCCGGCGCTGCTGACGATGCGCAGCTTGCCTTTGATCGATTTGGCGAACTCATCACCGCCGGCAATCAGCAGACGGTAGGCCGTCGGCGAACCGGTGAGGTTGGTGATGCCGTACTTGTTGATCACCCGGCAGGTGCTTTCGAGGGTGAACGGGCCATCGTAGAAAGTGATCGGATGTCCCATTGCCAACGGGCCGGTGACGCCAAAATAGATGCCATAGGCCCAACCCGGATCGGCGACGTTCCAGAATGCATCTTCCGGACGCAGATCCACCGCATCGCGGGTGTAACTCTGGAACGCAACAATAGCCTTGAGCGGTACCGACAGGGCTTTCGCCGGGCCGGTGGTGCCCGAGGTGAACATCAGCAGGAACGGGTCTTCGCCGCTCAACAATACCGGTTCACAGACGTTGGAATAATTGGCCAGTTCTGCCCAGAAACTGAAATCACCACGGACAATGCCCTGGCCCTTGGCGCCGCCGACGGTCACCAGTGTCGGGCAGTCGGCGACTTCAGCGAGTTTCGGCCGATTGACGGCGTCGGTCACCACGACTTTGGCGCCGGAACTGTTCAGACGATGTTCGAGGGCCTTGGGGCCGAACGCGGTAAACAGCGGCTGATACACCGCGCCAATGCGCCAAGTGGCGAACACGGTGATGAGCAATTCGATGTTGCGCGGCAGCAGACCGGCGACCTTGTCACCCTTCTGCACGCCCTGGGCGAGGAGGAAATTGGCGAAACGCGCGGCTTTGTCCTGCAAGTCGCTGAAAGTGTACGTCGCACTGGCGCCGTCGCGACCCTCCCAGAACAGCGCGATGCGCCCCGGCAAGGCATGGCGGTCGCAGCATTCGACACAGGCGTTGAGCGCCTCAAGCGAGCCGCTGAGCGCGGCGTCCACGGTGTGCTGATAGTTGAACTGTTCGGTGGCAGACAAGTAATCGCGCATTGCCAGAATCCCTCTGTGTTTTTATTAGGCTGGGAACCGTAAACAACAGAGGGATAGTCGCGCTGTAAGGGGTTTGGGGCAATGGTCAAAGCCATCAAAGTGGCTGACTGGTTTGGCCACGGTTCAGAAAATGTGGCGCCTGCAAAGACGCCTTCGCGAGCAAGCTCGCTCCCACATTCTGAAATGCATTCCCCTGTGGGAGCGAGCTTGCTCGCGAAGAGGCCGGATCAACCGGATATACAATTCGGATCAGACGGCTTCGTTAAGGATCAATGCCCGGTAATGCCCGGGATTGGACCCCGACCACTTGCGAAACGCCTTGTAGAACGAACTCGCGTCGGCAAACCCCAAGCGGCTGGCGATCTCGACAAAGCTGATTGAAGGCTCGGCCAGCCAGACAATCGCCAGTTCCTTGCGCACGCTGTCCTTGAGGCCCTGATACGTCTGCCCTTCCTCGGCCAAGCGGCGGCGCAAGGTCGAGGCCGACATGCACAACTGCTGCGCCAAGGCTTCGGTTTCCGGCCACTGCTCGGCAGGCAACTGGCGCAAATCCTGTTTGATCCGGCTGGCCAGGCTCTGCGGGTCGCGGTACTTGACCAGAATGTTGGCCGGCGCGTGAGCCAGAAAGCGCTTCAGTTCTTCGGCGGAACGCTTGATCGGTAAATCGAGGCAATCGGCGGAAAAGATCATCCGTGTGCGTGGCCGATCAAAGCGCAGGTTTTCCGAGAACATCACCCGATAGTCATCGGTAAAGTCCGGCGCCGGGCAACGCAGTTCGATGGCCAGGATCGGAATTCGCCGCCCCGCCAGCCAGCAGGCCACGCCGTGGACGATCATCCAGTAGGTGAAATAGGTGAAGGCGCGGCGCGGTTCGGGATCGTCTTCGAGCAGAACGATTTCCGCGAGACTCTGCTGATGCACCAGTTGCGCCGGCAGACGCTCAAGCATCAATGACAGAAAACTCAAACCCGTGCTCAACCCGGCCGCCAGGGTCGGCTGTGCCATTGCGCTGCGGCAGAGGAATTCCAGACTGCCGGACTTGAGCTTGCGCGGGTCCATGCCGAAGAACTCGTCATCACCACGCCGGGCCAACAGGCGCCATAGCTTTGCATACTGCGATGCCGGCACCCGGCCCTCGCCGGTTTGCAGCAAGACCGGGGCAATGCCGACCTTGTTCAACAATTCTTCCCTGGCCACGCCCGGGGCACAACTTTGCAGCAGCGCTTCACGCACCAGTTGCACGGCGATGGTGTCTTTTTCCAACATGGAGCGCGGCAGACCTTGTTGTTTTTGAGTGATGGGCATCTTACCGCAACGGCTCAAGCACACCACATAACCTGTGGGAGCGAGCTTGCTCGCGAAAGCGGTGGAACAGCCAGACATAAGTTGACTGACTCGACGCCTTCGCGAGCAAGCTCGCTCCCACACTTTGATTTGTGCAGGACGAAAACAAGGTTGTTCAGCTTGTGTTCAGGTTCTTGTCAATCATTGTCATGTGAGAATGAGTGTCATTATGTTACAACTTAGCTCCCTATCTAAATCACTGCGGACACCGAATGCTCGTTCCTTTTCTGATCATGCTGCGCGAAGGCATTGAAGCCGCGTTGATCGTTGGCATCATCGCCAGTTACCTGCAACAGACCGGCCGTGGCCAATGGATGCCCGCCGTCTGGATCGGTGTTTTCCTCGCAGCGGCCCTTGCACTGCTGGTCGGTGGTGGCCTGGAACTGGTCAGCGCCGAGTTCCCGCAAAAGCAGCAGGAGCTGTTCGAAGGCGTGGTCGGGCTGGTGGCCGTGGCGATTCTCAGCTCGATGGTGTTCTGGATGCGCAAGGTCGCGCGGTCGATCAAGCATTCGTTGCATGCCTCGCTGGATCAGGCGCTGACCTCGTCTAAACATCAGGTGATCGCGCTGATCGCCATGGTCTTTTTTGCCGTCGCGCGGGAAGGCCTGGAAACGGTGTTTTTCCTGCTTGCGGTGTTCCAGCAAAGCGAAGGCCCGGGCGCGCCCATCGGTGCCCTGCTCGGCCTGATGCTGGCGATTGTTGTCGGCTTCCTGATCTACACCGGCAGCATGCGCCTCAACCTCTCGGCGTTTTTCAAGTGGACCGGGTTGTTCATTCTTGTCGTGGCCGCGGGGATTCTCGCCAATTCGGTGCAAGCCCTGCATGAAGCCGGCGTGTGGAATCACCTGCAAACCGTGCTCTTCGATTTCAGCGCAGCGCTGCCGATGGATGGCCCGCTGGGTTCAGTGCTGGCCGGCATGTTCGGTTATCAGGATGCGCCGACTGTCAGCACCCTCGGCGCGTACCTGATCTATCTGCTGTTGGCATTGGTGATGTTCTTCCTGCCCGCCCCTAAGTCTGTCGCGCAATCGTCTTCCGTTTCCAGCCAATAAGGGCACTCATGTCAAAGCCTAATATTCCTCAGGCCTCGCCTCCCCGCGCCTTGCGTTGGGCGCTGGCCGGTTCGGTGGTCGTGATGATCGCCGCCGGTGGCCTGTTCTGGTACGCCTCAAAAATGGCTGCTGCCAAGCGTCAGCACAACCATGATGAAGTGGTGGTCAACATTCATCCGGGGCGTTGCGAGCCGAACGCTCTGACGGTCCCGGCCGGTCGCGCCAGTTTCCGCATCGTCAACCGCTCCGAACGGGCGGTGGAATGGGAAATCCTCGACGGCGTGCTGGTGGTCGAAGAGCGTGAAAATATCGCGCCGGGCCTGAGCCAGGTGATCAATGCCAACCTGCAGCCCGGCGACTACGCGATCACTTGCGGCCTGCTGAGCAACCCGCGTGGCACTCTGCATGTCACGCCGACCGCAGCGTCTGACGCCGCCGCGAAAGCCAAGCCGTCGATGGTTGCCTTTGTCGGTCCGTTGTCGGAATTCCGTGTGTATCTGGCTAGCCAGGGCAGCGCGTTGATCAAAACCACCACCGCGCTCAATCAGGCGATTGCCAGCGGCGACCTGGTTCAGGCCCAAGCGCTGTATCTGCCGGCGCGGGCGGCGTATCAACATTTGGCCCCGGCGGCTCAGCGACTGGCCGAACTGGACAACCGCATCAACGCCCGCGCCGATTACTTCGAGATGCGCGAGCAGGATCCGGCGTTCGTCGGTTTCCACCGCATCGAATACGCGCTGTTCCAGCAACACAAACTCGATGATCTCGCCGCCGTCGCCCAGCGTCTGGTGAGCGACGTCACCACGCTCAAACAGCAACTGCTCGCGCAATCGTTGCCGCCGGAGCAACTGGTCAACATCGTCGTGCGCAACCTCAATACCCTCGCCGACGTGCGCGCCGCCAGCGGTGAAGAAGAACGCTACAGCCACAGCGACCTCAACGGTTTTGCCGCCAACCTGCAAACCGCACGCAAAGTCGTCGATTTGCTGCGGCCGATGCTGAGCAAATCGGCGGCCGATCTCTTACCGAAAATCGACCAGATGCTGGCCGACTTCGACAGCGAACTGAACAGCTACAAGGTCAAGGACGGCTACGCCAGTTACGACGCCATCAGCGGCGCGCAACGCAAGCAGATTGCCGACAAGGCCCAGGCTTTAGCCGACGCACTTGATGGCATCGATCCAGCCCTCGGCCTCTCCGGCCTGTAAGCAGAAGACCCGTACCGATGAAAGACTCAGAACAACTCAACCTGCAACGTCGCCGCGTACTGATGGGCATGGGCGCTGCCGGTGTCGCACTGGCAGGGGGAGCCCTGAGCTGCCCGGCCATGGCCGCCGCACCCGCACAAGTCACCGAAGCACCGAGCAGCGACAAGACCGAAGACCGCCACGACTTCCACGGCGTGCATCAAACCGGCGTCGTCACCCCGCGCCCGGCGTCGGGCATGCTGGTCGCGTTCGATGTGTTGGCCAGTGATCGCGAAGATCTCGAGCGACTGTTCCGCACCCTCAACGAGCGCATCGCGTTCTTGATGACGGGCGGCCCGGTAGCGCAGATCGATCCAAAACTGCCGCCGCCGGATTCCGGCATCCTTGGCCCGGTCGTCACCCCGGACAACCTGACCATCACCGTGTCGGTGGGTGAATCGCTGTTCGATGAGCGCTTCGGCCTAGCCGACGCCAAACCCAAACGTCTGCAACGCATGGTCGGTTTCCCCAACGATGCGCTGGAGGCCGATTGCTGCCATGGCGACTTGAGTTTGCAGTTCTGCTCCAACACCGCCGACACCAACATTCATGCCCTGCGCGACATCGTGAAAAACCTGCCAGACCTGTTGCTGGTGCGCTGGAAACAGGAAGGCAGCGTGCCGCCGCAAGCCCCGGCCAAGCCAGGAGTGCCGGCGCAATCGGCGCGTAATTTCCTTGGTTTCCGTGATGGCTCGGCCAACCCCGATTCCAACGACGATAAAGCCATGGATCGTCTGGTCTGGGTGCAATCGTCCAGCGACGAACCGGCCTGGGCAGCGCACGGCAGTTATCAAGCGGTGCGGATCATCCGCAACTTCGTCGAACGCTGGGATCGCACGCCGTTGCAGGAACAGGAAAGCATTCTCGGCCGGGTCAAAACCACCGGTGCGCCAATGGGTGGCCACCACGAAAGCGAGGTTCCGGACTACAGCAAAGACCCGGGGGGCAAGCTGACCAAGCTCGACGCGCACATTCGTCTGGCCAACCCGCGCACCACCGCCAGCCAGGCCAACCTGATCCTGCGCCGACCGTTCAACTACTCCAACGGCGTCAACAAGAACGGCCAACTCGACATGGGCCTGTTGTTCATCTGTTACCAGGCCGATCTGGAAAAAGGCTTCATCACCGTGCAGACCCGTCTCAATGGCGAACCGCTGGAGGAATACCTCAAACCGGTCGGCGGCGGCTACTTCTTCACCCTCCCGGGTGTCACGGGCGACAAGGACTTTATCGGTCGCTCGCTGCTCAACGCCACACAACCCAAAACCGCTGCCTGAAAACAATCATCAACTGGAGCCGCCCCCATGAAAAAGACACCACTCGCGTTATTGCTGACCCTCGGTTTGCTCACCCCGCTGTCAGCGTTCGCCGCGACCGCGCCGCTGGATCTGGTCGGGCCGGTGTCGGACTACAAGATCTACGTCACCGAACAACTCGATGAACTGGCCAGCCACACCCAACAGTTCACCGACGCCGTGAAGAAAGGCGACTTGGCGACCGCGCAAAAGCTCTACGCCCCGACCCGCGTTTTCTACGAGTCGATCGAGCCGATTGCCGAGCTGTTCAGTGACCTCGATGCGTCCATCGACTCGCGCGTCGATGACCACGAAAAAGGCGTGAAGGCTGAAGACTTCACCGGTTTCCACCGCATCGAATATTCGCTGTTCGCGGAGAAGAGCACCCAGGGCCTCGACGCACTGGCGGATGGCTTGAACAAAGACGTCAAAGACCTGCAAACCCGCGTGGCCGGCCTAACCTTCCCGCCGGAAAAAGTGGTGGGCGGTGCTGCTGCACTGTTGGAAGAAGTGGCCGCGACGAAGATCTCCGGCGAAGAGGATCGCTACAGCCACACCGACCTGTATGACTTCCAGGGCAACATCGACGGCGCAAAGAAAATCGTCGATTTGTTCCGTTCGCAGATCGAACAGCAGGACAAGGCCTTCATAGCGAAAGTCGACAAAAACTTCGCCACCGTCAACAAGGTGCTGGCCAAGTACAAGACCCAGGATGGCGGGTTCGAAACGTATGACAAGGTGAAGGATAACGACCGTAAGGCGCTGGTTGGGCCGGTGAATACCCTGGCGGAAGACCTTTCCACGTTGCGTGGGAAGTTGGGGCTGAATTAAGTTTTTTTAGCGTCAGGTCCGGCCCATTCGCGAGCAAGCTCGCTCCCACAGGGATCTTCAGTGACCACAAATTTTGTGGCGACGTAGATCCCCTGTGGGAGCGAGCTTGCTCGCGAAGGCATTTTCAGCCGCACTGTATGATTTGAATATTTACAAAATCCGGTAAAGCAACCGCTCAATCCGCACCCGACTCACACGCTTGAGAAACTTCGCCACCCCGCTCGGGTATTCCGGCAACGTCTCAAGATTCTGGAAGCTTGAAATCCGTGTGGTATGGCGGAAGATCTCCTCCAGCTCCTGCGCCCGCGGCGCCAGCCACTCACCTTTTGGATCATCGATCAACAACGCATTTTCCAGGTCCAGGCGGAACGCCCGTGGATTAAGGTTGTTGCCGGTCAGCAGCGTATAACGCTGATCGACCCACATGCCCTTGAGGTGATAGGTGTTGTCGCCTTCACGCCACAGGTGCAGGTTCAACTGACCGCTATCGATACTGCGCTGATGGCGTTTGGCGAAGCGGCGCAGGCTGATCTCGTACAGGTACGGCAGCGCAGCGATCACCCTGAACGGCTCGCTCGGCGGAATGTAAAAGTCGTTGGCGGTCTTGTCGCCAACCACGATGTCGATCTTCACGCCACGGGCCAGCGCGCGGTTGATCTCGCGGATCACCCCCAGCGGCAAGTTGAAGTAAGGCGTGCAAATGGTCAGCTGCTTTTGCGCACTGGCGATCAATTCGAGAATCGCCCGGTTCAACGGGTTGTTCTTGCCCACGCCCAGTAATGGACTGACCGACAGCCCCTCTTTGGCGATGCTGCCGGCACTGGTGTCGTACGTCGCGTGCTTGAGGCGGCTGCGCAGATCGCCAATGTCGTTGCGCAGGCTGCGGGTGGTCGGCAGGTTCGGCAGGTCGAGGCGATGCACCGCTTTGGATTCGATCAGACCGTGCTTGACCAGGTGATGCATCGAGTCCGCCAGTTCACGGCTTTGCAAGACGTGATAGCGATCGAAACGGTACTTGTCGAACTTGTGCAGGTAGACGTTGTTGAGGCTGGCGCCGCTGTAGACCACGCAATCGTCGATCACGAAGCCCTTCAAATGCAGCACGCCGAACAGTTCGCGGGTTTGCACCGGCACGCCGTAGACCGGCACTTCGCTCTGGTGGGTGCGGGTCATTTCCTGATACCACGCCGAATTGCCCGGCTGTTTGCCGGCACCGATCAGCCCGCGCTGGGCGCGCAGCCAGTCGACGACCACGGCGATTTCCAGCTCGGGACGCTTGAGTTTGGCGGCGTGCAAGGCATCGAGGATTTCCTGACCGGCTTCGTCTTGCTGCAAATACAGCGCGACGACATAGATGCGCTGGGTCGCCGCAGCGATTTTCTCCAGCAGGCAACGACGGAACTCGGCGGCGCCGGACAAAATGGTCACGGCCTCGGCGGTCAGCGGAAAGCTGCGCAGTTTAGGCAGCAGAGAACGTTTGAAAAGCAACGGCATAGGGCTCGCAATGGGTCGAATCCGAAGAACCCGAGAGCTTACACCATCGATCCCTGCGGGTCTTGTTAGTGTCTGTAATGGCCCCTTCGCGAGCAAGCTCGCTCCCACAGTGTCTTGCACAATGGCCACTATCCCCATCTCCTGTGGGAGCGAGCTTGCTCGCGAAGGCTTTTCAACCCGCAAAGAAAATATCAGCTTGACCATGAAGAACGACCGTTCTACTGTTTGCAGCATGAACAAAATCACTGACACTTCAACCCGCGACATCATTCTGGATGTCACCGAAAAGCTTATCTACAAAAGTGGCATCGCCGCCACTGGCATGGATCTTCTGGTGAAAACCGCCGGCGTCTCCAGAAAAAGTATCTACCGCTACTTCGTCAACAAGGACGAACTGGTCACTGCGGCCCTGCAACGCCGCGACGTGCGCTGGATCCAGTGGTACCGGAACGCCGTCGATCAAGCCGAAACTCCTGCCGATCGCCTGCTTAACCTGTTTACCGTACTCAAGGGCTGGTTCGCCTCGGAAGGTTTCCGCGGTTGTGCCTTCATCAACACCAGCGGCGAGACGGGCGACCCACAAGATCCGGTGCGTCTGGTCGCCAAGGAGCATAAACAGAAGCTGCTCGACTACGTGCGCGAGCTATGTACCGAACATGGCGCCGAGGATCCGCAGTTGCTGGCCAAACAGCTGCTGATTCTGATTGACGGCGCCATTACCGTAGCGCTTGTGATGGGTGATCACAGTGCCGCCGATAATGCGCAATGCATGGCGCGAAAATTATTGGACCTGTAACGCCTTAATAAGCCTGACAAGTTGATTAAACGTTGAATCTATCGGGAGACTGATTATGTCTACTGCAGCCCAGGTACGTCCGCCATTGCCACCCTTCAACCGTGAGTCGGCGATCGAGAAAGTTCGCTTGGCCGAAGACGGCTGGAATTCCCGCGATCCTGAGCGGGTTTCGCTGGCTTACACACTCGACACGAAATGGCGTAACCGCGCCGAATTCGCCAACAACCGCGAAGAAGCCAAATCCTTCCTCACCCGCAAATGGGCCAAGGAGTTGGACTACCGCCTGATCAAGGAACTCTGGGCCTATTCGGACACGCGCATCGCCGTGCGCTATGCCTATGAGTGGCACGACGATTCGGGGAACTGGTTCCGCTCGTACGGTAATGAAAACTGGGAGTTCGACGACAACGGTCTGATGTTCCAACGTTATGCGTGCATCAACGACATGCCGATTCAGGAAAGCGAACGCAAGTTCCACTGGCCGCTGGGCCGCCGGCCGGATGATCACCCGAGCCTGTCGGACCTTGGTCTGTAATTCGACACTGTTCTAAATGCAGGAGTGAGCCTGCTCGCGATGGCGGTTGAACATTCAACATATCCGTTGACTGGCACGCCGCAATCGCGAGCAGGCTCATCTTTCAGCGTTTTTTTCTATACGCTGAATCATGATCGCAAATCCAATCGAACTCATGGCAAACACGTCGGGTCAACCGGCCATACCCGCGATGGAGACGGATCATGAGTTTTACCGTGTGGGTCGCAGTGCTCGGCGCCGTGTTGCTGACTTTGGCACTGACATCGTCGTACCTGCGCTGGATGCCGGTCACCACCTCCGCGGTGTGTTTGCTACTGGGCGTCGCCATTGGCCCGAGTGGCCTCGATCTGCTGAAACTGCCGCTTGAAGACGCCTCCCTGTGGATGGAGCACCTGACGGAAGTCGCGGTGCTTTTTTCGTTGTTTGTCTGTGGATTGAAACTGCGCCTGCCGTTACGCGATAAGCGCTGGCGAATCGCGTTCGGGCTGGCGGGCCCGGTGATGGTGCTGACCATCGCCGGCGTTTGCCTGTTGCTGCACTGGGGTTTGCAACTGCCGTGGGGGGCATCGTTGCTGATCGGCGCGATTCTGGCGCCGACCGACCCGGTGCTCGCGGCGCTGGTCCAAGTCAACGATTCGCGGGATGTCGACAGCGTGCGCTTCGGCCTGTCCGGCGAGGCTGGGCTCAATGACGGGATCGCCTTCCCTTTCGTGATTCTCGGCTTGCTGTTGCTGCAAGGCGATGGCAATACCGGGCTATGGCAGGACTGGGTCTTGCGCAGCGTGTTATGGGCCGTACCCGCCGGCTTGCTGACCGGTTACTGGATGGGCCGTGGCATCGGCCGCGTGACGCTGTCATTACGTATCCACAACGAAGACAGCACCCTGAGCCCCAACGATTACCTGGCGCTGGCACTGATCGCCCTGGCCTATGTTGTGGCCGAAGCCATTGGTGGTTACGGCTTCCTGTCGGTATTTGCTGCGGGACTGGGCCTGCGTCAGGTGGAAGTGCAATCCACCGGTGCCGGCCAGCCGCCTGCCGAGCATCTGGTGCAACCGGTGGTCGGTCATTTGAACGCGGAACCGCAGCATGCGGTGCATGGCGATACCGAGCGACTGGAGGACAGCCAGGTCGCCGCCGGCATCATGATGGGTGACATGTTGTCGTTCGGCGGTCTGGTCGAACGGGCGATGGAAGTGTTTCTGGTCACGCTGCTGGGCGTGGTGCTGGTGACGCACTGGGACTGGCGGGCCTTGCTGGTGGGTGGCGTGTTGTTCTGCCTGATTCGCCCGGCTTGCGTTGCGCTGATGCCGTGGGGGTCTTTGCTGGAGGGACGGCAACGTCTGCTGATCGGCTGGTTCGGCATTCGCGGGATCGGCAGCCTGTTCTATCTGTTTTATGCCTTGAATCATGGGCTGAGCGATTCGGTAGCCACGCTGTGTACCGACTTGACGCTGTCGGTGGTGGCACTGAGCATTTTGCTGCATGGCATCAGCACGCAACCGATCCTTGCGCGGTACGAACAGCGTAAAAAGCGTTCGCGGCGTTAACAGTCTTGGGAGCTGAAAATTCTTGTGAAAAAAATGGATCGCTCTGCAATTGTCAGCGGTCACAACCTTAATCCCCCGCCGCACGCCTGCGACGGGACACGGCAGGTTCGGTTCCCCTGCGGCTTTAAGCCCTTGAATAGGAATCCTGAAATTTAAGGTTACGGTCATGAAAGAATGCTCGACTCCTGCGCAAATCAAGGCTTGCAGGGCCTTGGCCCTGGAACGCAATCGTCAATTGTTCGAAGAAGCGCAGGCGCTCAATCGAGCGGCTCATCAGTTACTCGAAACCTCGCAACTGGATCTCGAACAGTTTGAGCACTACCGGGCATTGCGTCGAAAAGCCGATGTGAAGTTTGCCGATGCGATTGAGCATCTGTGCGTTCTGAACGAGGATTTCCCGCCGATTCCAATGTCGGTGCAGCATTCGCAGGGGTTGCGTCGGGCGCTTGAGACGGCGGAGTAAGTTGCCGAGCTCAAAGAGCCCCTCACCCTAGCCCTCTCCCGGAGGGAGAGGGGACTGACCGTGTTGTTCTTTAGAGTTACGCCGACGTGCAATACCGAGGTGATATCAGGTATTGATGAGCACCTGCGTCATTCCATACCGAGTAGAACTCAGGTATTGGATGGAACCTGTATCATTTCAATACCAATTCGAACTCAAGTATTGGATGGCACCTGAATCATTTCCATACCAATTCGAACTCAGGTATTGGATGGCACCTGAATCATTTCCATACCAATTCGAACTCAGGTATTGGATGGCACCTGAATCATTTCAATACCGAGTCGAACCCAATTTTCGAACACGACGAAGATCTGCCCCCTTTCCCCCTCTCCCTCTGGGACAGGGCTGGGGTGAGGGGCTTTTGATCTATGACTCGGGTGTGACTAGATCTCAGCCCCCAGGATTCGTCACCTGGATAAACACCGCATAACTGCCCAATACCACCCAGAACGTCGCAAAGATCCACGGCGTGCGCACCGAGAACAACAGCGACTTGCGGTAACCCTTGTGGCTTGATTCCGTCTCGCTGAACAGCGGCGATTCGTCGTATGCCAGCCCCATCAGGGGCTCGCTCTGCAGCAAATGGCTCTGCTTGAAGTGCCAGTGATCGATGATGTCGTACGCCGCGCGAATCCCAGGCCAGGCGTTGAGCGAGCTGAGCAGTCCCAGCAGCGCCAGAAACGGTGGCACCACCAGCGTGAACAACTTGCCCCATTCCGGGTTGAGGTTGGACATGCACGAGGCAAAAGCAATCACCAGAAACGATTGCGCGGCCAGATAGGCGTCGGTGCGATTGGCGAGGATGCTGGTTTCGTACTGGATCTCCCGTCGATAGAAGTCCAGGCGTTCCTTGGGCGAGCCGAACATTTTGGCATCATGTTCGGTCTGGGTTTCTTCAGCAGTCAGCTGGGTCAATATGCGAGGCACGAGACGCACGCTCCAGAGCGGGGGAAAACGTTTAGAAGCGCCCCGCCGCGCACTAGTTCAGCCGAATATCCCCGCGCCTTACTTCATCGCCCGCGCGATGATCTCCACAAGATTCATTTGCGTGAAGGGTTTGGGCAGGCGCGGCAACTGCGCGGCAAAGCCTTCCAGGCGCTCGGCGTAACCGGTGGCCAGGATGATCGGCAGATCCGGTTTGAGCAGCCGCACCGCGTGGGCCAGTTGCGCGCCGCTCATGCGCGGCATGGCCATGTCGGTGATCATCAGGTCGATCACCTCGCCTTCGTCGAACAACGCCAGCGCCTCAGTGCCGGAGCTTGCGCTGACCACCCGATGACCGAGGTCTTCGAGCAGCAGGCTGGTGCTGGTCAGCACCAACGAGTCGTCGTCCACCACCAACACGCTTAGACGCGGTACTACAAACGGTGGGGCTGGCGGGTACAAAGGCTTCGTAGTCGCGCCCTCGACGGCCACCGGAATCCACAGTTCGGCAGTGGTACCGTTAGCCTTTTCGCTCTTGAGGATAAAGCGGCCACCGAGTTGCTCGATGAAACCATGCACCATCGACAACCCCAGTCCGGTGCCTTTGCCCACGCCTTTGGTGGTGAAAAACGGGTCGCGGGCCGAAGCCAGTGTCTGCGCGTCCATGCCTTCACCGGTGTCGCTCATGCTCAGGCAAACGTAACGACCTGCCGTCAACGCCTCCGAATGACTGAGTTCAAGCACGACTTCCGGTTGCGCGGTGATGGTCACGCTGCCGCCCTCGGGCATGGCATCGCGGGCGTTGGTGGCGAGGTTGAGCAGCGCCAGTTCCAGTTGGTTGGTGTCCGCCAGCACGGGTTCGAGGTCTTCGGGAAAGCGTGTGTCGATGCGAATGCCCGGCCCCAGTGAGCTGCGAAGCAACCCGGTAATGCCTTGCACCAGTTGCGGGATGTCGACCGACTCGGTCTTGAGCTCCTGACGACGGGCGAACGCCAGCATGCGCTGGGTCAGCGACACGCCGCGCAAGGCGCCTTGTGTGGCGTTTTCCAGCAGGCGAATGATTTTCGGATCATCGCCAACGCGTTTCTGAACAATCTCCAGATTGCCGAGGATCACCGTCAGCAGATTGTTGAAGTCATGCGCAATACCACCACTGAGCTGACCGATTGCCTGCATTTTCTGCGCCTGGGCCAGCGCCTCGCGGGTCTTTTCCAGTGATTGTTTGGCCTGATGGGCTTCGGTCACGTCACGGGTGATTTTGGCAAAACCGAGCAACGTGCCGGTTTCACCACGAATTGCATCGACCACCACATGCGCCAGAAATCGCGTGCCGTCCTTGCGTACACGCCAGCTACGGTTTTCGAAGCGGCCTGTTTCGGTGGCTACCGCCAGCGCCCGCTGCGGCTCGCCGCGTTCGCGGTCTTCGGGGGTATAGAAAATCGAAAAATGCTGGCCGATGATCTCTTCCGGCAAGTAACCCTTGATGCGCTGTGCACCCTGGTTCCAGTTGCTCACGCGACCTTCAGGGCTGAGCATGTAGATGGCGTAGTCGGTGACGCCCTGCACCAGCAGGCGGAACTGCTGTTCGCTTTGCTTGAGGGTTTCCTCGGCCATCTTGCGGTCGGTGAGGTCGCGAGTGATCTTGGCGAAACCCAGCAGTTTGCCATTGGGGTCGATGATCGGATCGATCACCACATGGGACCAGAAATTGGTGCCGTCCTTGCGCACGCGCCAGCCTTCGCCTTCGAACCGTCCTTCGCGGATCGCCGTGTCGAGTGCCCGTTGCGGCAATCCGGCCGCGCGATCATCTGCGGTATAGAACCGCGAAAAATGCTCGCCAAGAATTTCCGCTTCTTCATACCCCTTGAAGCGTTTGGCGCCGGAGTTCCAGCTGGTGATGATGCCGTCCGGGTCGATCATGTAGATCGCATAGTCGACGACCGCATCGATCAGAAGCCGGAATCGCATCTCCTCAATCGCTGCGGTCTTGTTGTTTTCGCTCATCACACTCACCAGACGTTGTCATGAACAGAAGTATGCGGTAATCCGGCGAATTGGGAAGCCGCCTCATTATTGATGGCCCACCAGCGCGGTAGCAGTTGCTGGATCCGGCTCTCGGCAAAGCGGTCGTCGATCAGCATCACCACCCCGCGATCTTCGCGGGTGCGAATCACCCTGCCGGCGGCCTGCACTACTTTCTGCACGCCCGGATAAAGATAGGTGTAGTCGTAACCGGCGCCAAATATCGCCGCCATGCGCCGCTTCAGTTGCTCATTGACCGGGTTGAGCTGCGCGAGCCCGAGGGTTGCGATGAATGCGCCGATCAATCGCGCGCCGGGCAAATCAATGCCTTCACCAAACGCCCCGCCCAGCACCGCGAAGCCCACGCCCTGACTGTCGGCGGTGAACTGATCGAGAAACGCCTGTCGCGCCCCTTCAACCATGCCCCGCGATTGCTGCCACAGGGTGATGTGCGGGTGCCGTTCGGCCAGCAATGTCGCCACTTGTTGCAGGTAATCGAAACTGCTGAAGAACGCCAGGTAGTTGCCCGGCCGTTCGCTGAACTGGCGGGCGATCAGCTCGACGATGGGTTCAAGTGATGCCTGGCGGTGGTTAAAGCGCGTCGAGATGCGACTGACGATCTGCACCTGTAACTGCTCGGCGCTGAACGGCGATTCGACGTCGATCCACACGGTGTCGGCGGGCGTACCGAGCAAGTCGGCGTAGTAGTTGCGCGGGCTGAGGGTCGCGGAAAACAGCACGCTGCTGCGCGCAGCCTTCAAGCGGGGGCCGATAAACGCGGCCGGTACCACGTTACGCAAGCACAGTTGCGACAACGGACGTTTGCGGTCGAGGTCGCGTTTGCTGATGTCGAACAGATAATGAGCGTCGTACAGTTCCGCCACCCGGCCAAATTGCAGCAGGTCGAAATAGAAACTCTGCAAACCACTGTCAAGGCCTTGCGGATGGTCATTGAGATAATCGCCAATCGCCGAGCAACACAGGGAAATCGCCTGCAAGAGCTTTTCCGGGGCTTTGTCGTAAGCCTGATAAGCCGCCAGTTGCGGCGCATGCAGCGCGTTCCATTCGCGGTTGACCCGTTGCAGGGAGTTTTTCAGGGCAGCGGGCGCGGTTTTGCGCACGTTGCCCAGCGTGGCCTGATCAAGACTGGCGCTGTACATCTGCCGGCCACGCTCGACGAGGTTGTGCGCCTCGTCCGCCAGCACCGCAACTTTCCACTGATTGAGCTGCGCCAGACCAAACAGCAATGCGCTGAAATCGAAGTAATAGTTGTAGTCGGCGATCACCACATCAGCCCAGCGCGCCATTTCCTGACTCAGGTAATACGGGCACACCGTATGTTGCGCGGCGACTTCACGCATCGCCGCTTGATCGAGCAGGTTGATGCGACTGGCTGCTTCACGGGCGGCGGGCAAACGATCATAAAAGCCCTGGGCCAAAGGGCATGATTCGCCGTGGCAAGCCTTGTCCGGGTGTTCGCAGGCCTTGTCCCGCGCGACCATCTCCAGCACGCGCAACGGCAAGGTTGCCGATTGGTCGAACAACACCTGGCTGGCATCCAGCGCCAGTTTGCGCCCGGGCGTCTTGGCGGTCAGAAAGAACACCTTGTCCAGTTGCTGCGGCGCTAGGGCCTTAAGCATCGGGAACAGCGTGCCAAGGGTTTTGCCGATTCCGGTCGGCGCCTGTGCCATCAGGCAGCGGCCGGTGCTGATCGCCTTGAACACCGATTCGGCCAAATGGCGCTGACCGGGACGAAAGTCTGCATGCGGAAAGGCCAGTTGCTGCGCCGCCAGATTGCGCGCCTCGCGGTGAGCCATTTCCTGTTCGGCCCAGTACAGAAACAGGCTGCATTGCTGCTCGAAAAAAACCTGCAAGGCCTCGACGCTGAACGCTTCGACCAGACAGGTTTCCTTCTCGCTGACGATGTCGAAATACACCAGCGCCACGTTGATCTGCGCAAGATCGAGTTTGCGGCACATCAGCCAGCCGTAGACCTTCGCCTGCGCCCAGTGCAACTGCCGGTGATTGGCCGGTTGCTTGCTCAGGTCGCCACGGTAGGTTTTGACTTCCTCGAGGCAGTTTTGCGCTGGATCGTAGCCGTCCGCCCTGCCCTTGACATTCAACTGGCGGAACGTGCCTTCCAGCGCCACTTCGCTCTGGTAGTTGTCACTGCGCCGCGAGGCCACGGTGCGATGGCCGGCAATGCCTTCCAGTGCCGTCGGTGAGGGCGTGAAGCGCAGATCGAGGTCACCGGTCTTGGCGGTGAATTCGCACAACGCCCGCACCGCAACGCTGTAACTCAAGCGCTCTGCTCCGCCCATTGCACGTAACACACAGCCACCGGCATCTGGTGCTCATGGCAGAACTCCAGCCAGCGCAGTTGATTGTCCTGCAAGCGATCACCCGGGCCTTTGACTTCGATCATCCGGTAGGTTTTGTGCTGCGGCCAGAACTGGATCAGGTCGGGCATCCCGGCGCGATTGGCCTTGATGTCGAGCAGCAATCGGCTGAACCAGTGTTTGAGGTGGGCAGCGGGCAAACAGGCCAGCGCTTGCTCCAGCAGCGTTTCATTCAGCGCCCCCCAGAACACGAACGGCGACTGCACGCCCCACTTGGCGACGAATCGCTGGCGGATGGTATCGGCATAACGGCCGTCGTCCAGTTCGTTGAGGCAGGCCTGGAACAACTCGGCTCGGCGGTGCTGAAAGTCTTCATTGAGCAGATCCACCGGCCCGCGCTGGAACGGGTGAAAAAACGCCCCCGGCAGCGGCGCGAAAATCGCCGGCCAGCACAACAGACCGAACAACGAGTTGATCAGGCTGTTTTCCACGTAGTGCACCGGGCCATCGTCGTCGTGCAGATGCGCCTGCACATGAAACTCCACTGACAGCGCTGGATCAGTACGCGGCAAATGCAGATCCAGACGCTCCACCGGTCGCGGCGCCAGCCGTTTGAGCGGCGGGCCACCGAGTTTGCGCCGCAACCGGGGCAGGATGCGTTGCAGGCCTTGCTGCTCGGTGGCGCTTTGCGGAGCCTGCTCGGCGAGCGTGCCGAGTTCCAGCGCCAGGTCGTATTCGCCGCAGCGTTCAAGCACACGGATCATCCGCAATCGAGCGCCGGGGTAGGCGCACGTCCGGTAAATGTCCAAGGCCAGGGCAAACTCGCTGATGCGCTCGCAATACTGGCCGATCTGGAACAACACCTTGGCGCGTCGACGCGCAAGCCACGGGTTGTCGAAATGCAAGGCGCTGACCTGCTCAACAATGGTTTCCAGCGGCTCGCCCGCCTCAAAGCGCAATTGGCATTGGTGCAGAAACAGGCAGGCATCGACGTCTTCTCGGCTACGCAAACCACGGGAATCGGCGCAGAACTCGACTTTTTCATAGGTGAAGATGCCAAGGTCGGCCAGCACGAACTCCGACCAGTCCTGATACAGGTTGCCGAAGAACATCAACCGCAATCGGTCGCACAGGTCCATGATGGTCAGGCTGAACAGCCGATCTTGCAGTGCCGGTGCCCAATCACGCAGTGTGCGTGCATCAGTGAACTGCTCGGCCAATGCTGGCAGCCAGTCATCCTTGCGCGCCTTGGGTTGCTCGATGAAAGCTGCGAAGGCTTGCAGGATTTCGGCCTTGAGCAATACGTCGAACAGTTCATCAATCGCCAGCGGTGCGTGCTCCTCGATCCAGCCCTGCTCCAGCAGCGGTTGCGCCGCTTGGCCGATGTCACCGATTTCCGGGTAGTTGAGTTTGCCGACACGAAAATGCACACCCTTGCGCATCACCATCCGCACCAGCAAACCCTGCGAAGCTTGCGGCAACACCTTGAAGTCACGGATGAACGCGTGCTCTGCATCACTCATCACATCGGCATAGCGAAGCTCAAGCCAATCAAGCACCTGCTGGAAGTTGTTAAGGTAATAGAACGGATCATCAAGGGGATTGGCAGTCACGGGAATTCTGGGCCATGGCGAGCGAGTACTGGTTATGCGTACAGATACCAGCTCTGCCCTGCCCGGCGCAAACGGAAAAGGATCAATGGCATTTTTTCACCGGTCTATCGAACTTTTTCTGGCTGGATAGCACCAACCGCGTTAGAACACCGACATTGCTCGGTATCACATGGAATAAGGAATTAGAGATGGGTATGAAAATCAAGGCGCTGGGCATCCCTCTTGCGGTAGCGGCCCTGCTGGCACTGGCCGGTTGCGCGAGCCCGACCGTGGTCACCCTGCAGAACGGCACCCAGTATCTGACCAAGGACATGCCGAAGACCAAAACCAAGGACGGCTTCTATGAGTTCGAGGATATTTCCGGTGCCAAGGTGAAAGTACGCTCGGATGAAGTGGCGACGGTGCGCGAAGAAGACTGACTGCAATCCGTGAACTGAAGACTGTGTTGGGGACGCAGAGCGTCCGGGGCTGCATTCCCACGCGGAGCGTGGAAACGATCAGTTCAAGTGCGTGATCGATGCAGTCACTGATCGACAGTCATGCCGGGGATGCTGTTGTCGCACCTCAAATATTGCCCGCCGCGCCGGGCCAATTCGCCCTGCAAACGCTGGCAACGTTCCTGATCCTGTTGCGCCATGCGGTCGATGCTCAGGTTGCCGGTGGTCTGCGGCTGCTTGCCGTCACCCAGGCGAATGGTCACGAATGGTTGTTCGGGCTGGATCTGAAAACGGCTTTTCTCCTCGACCGGCTCGACCACTTCGGTTTTCGCCGGGCTCGGTAATTGATCCGTGGTGATGCCGTAACGGCTCAGAATCGAGCTTTGAGGCAGATCGGCCCAGGCGCTGGCCGAACACAGCGCCAGTCCCACAAACCCTATGTACCCCTTGAAACCTTTCACGTTTGAATCTCCTGTGCTCAATGGCGGCTAGCTATAGGACGTGTGTGTCCGTGCTGGCTTTAGGCCGCTTTTCCTGTTTTGCACAGGTTGAGAGTCAGGTAATAGCCATTGAGTCACTTTTGATACCGCGTTATCGTTCTTCGCGAGCAAGCTCGCTCCCACAGGGTTCTTGGTCGCCCACATGCTTCGTGTTCGGCGCAAATCCACTGTGGGAGCGAGCTTGCTCGCGAAGAGGCCCTTACAGGCGCCACTTCAACATCAGGCGATCACAACACCATCGCCACTCAAGCTATTCAGCGCCACCCCCACCAATGTCACCGAGTCATCGCCAAACGTCAGCAGCGTATCCTGCCCAACCGCTGAAGCATGAGCACGGAAGTCATCGCTCGGCAAAACACCCTGCACGCCAAGAAACACCAGCTTGTCGTTGGCGGTAAAACCGACCACCCGATCCTGTCCGAAAGCGCCGTTGAACAGGAACGTGTCCGCCCCGCCGCCCGACGTCATCAGGTCATTGCCGACGCCACCGACAAACACGTCGTTGCCCGCGCCGCCAATCAGATGATCATTGCCATCGAGCCCGAACAACCAGTCACCGTTGGCATTCGCCTTGAGCGTATCGGCGCCATGGGTGCCCTTCACGCTGGATTCGTACGCCGTCACATTGCTGCCAGCCTTCAAGCCGCTGGCCGTGACGCTGTGGGTCACATCGTCCTTGAACAGCCCCCAGAGAAAGCCCGGTTCCTTGGTGACAATGCTACCGATGTCGCGGGTGATGCTGATCCCGCCGTTGCCCTCGCGGATGTACAGATTGCCCGCACCGTCATTGGCGAAGTCGAAGCTGTTCACCGATTTTTGCAGGTCGAGGATGTTGCTGCCCTGCCCGCCGAGGATGACGTTGTAGCCGCCGCCATCACGAAAGGTGTCGTTGCCGGCGCGGCCTTCCAGATAGTCATGGCCGCTGCCGCCCTGGATCAGGTCGTTGCCGTCGCTGCCGATGATGAACGTGCTGCCCTTGTGGGTTTCGGCGTTGCGGTTGAGGTCCTGCACCCAGGTGTTGGCCCGTGCCGGGTCTGACAGGTTGGCGACGATGATCGTCGAGTCCTTGCTGGTCAGGTCGTAGAACTTCGACTCGATGACCCGGTTCATGCCGTCGCCATAAGCGGTCGGCAAGTGCGAGATCCAGGTTGGAATGTTCAGGATCGAGTACGGCAATACATTCCACGCATTGGAGGCGTAGTGATCGTTGAAGCTGACGATGTTGTCGGTGGCCGACTCCTTCGCCGCATCGTGTACGCCAATCGAAGCGCCGGTGAAGGTCGAGCCGTCGAGCGCGCGGAACACCGGGTCGTTTTCGTAGCCGACATTGAGCACTTTGTCGGTGCTGCTCTGGGTTGGCGAAGCGTAGGCGATGTAGTTGGAGTCACTGAAGAAGCCACCCCACTTGCCGCCGCTCAAGTCCGCCATGCTGTTGACGGCCAAGCCACCGAGGCTGTGGCCGCTGACCAGCACGTCCTTGCCGGTGAGGCCGTTTGCCGTGGCGAAGGCGACCACGTCGTTGAGCAGATTACCGAAGGCTTCACCGACGTAATTCTTCGCGTAGTCCTTGGGGCCGAAGGCCGCGAGCAGGTCGTTGATGACGTCGCCAATGGAGTCGAGGATCAAGTTTTCTCGCGGGCCGCTGGTGCCACGAAAGGCAATACCCAGTTCAGTGAGATGGCCTTGGGCGTCGTATTTGCCGAGGATTTCCACCTGGGCGCTGGTGTATCCGGCCTTCTCGCCGAAGAAGGTTCCGCGCGCGTCAGTCTTGCCGTCGTAGCCCAACTGGGAAGCAGTGATTGGTGTCCAACCGGCCTTTTGCACCGCTTCGAGGGCAAGTTTTTCTGAATCGGGATTCCACGGAATGCCGGGGATGACGCCTTGCGAATCGGTGCCGCCAATCAGCGCGGTGACCAGCGTGGCCGGCAGGCCGAGGCCGAAACCGTTGTGCTGATAACCGCTGGCAAAGCCGTTATCGAGGTTGTGATAGGAATACAGCGTGATAGCCATGGCGTCACTGAACAACGCCTTGGAATCGGCTGTACCGAAGTTTTTGTAGTCATACACACCCATTGCCATTGCCTCTCTTTTTGTTGGAATTGTCAGAGATAGCTCACAGCCGGGGCGCCCCTCGCGGGACGCCGCGGAGCATTTCAGTACTACTGCACATCTTTACCTGTGGGAGCGAGCTTGCTCGCGAATGGGGCGTGACAGTCGACATTTCTACCGCTGACACATCGCTTTCGCGAGCAAGCTCGCTCCCACATTTATTGCTTAGGCGAAGACGAAACTCGAATCCGACAGATTAGCCACTCCCACACCGATCAGCGTCACGGCAAACTCGCCAATCTTCAGCACGGTGTCGCCACCGTCCTGCGACGCATGTTGCTTGTAGTCGTAGCCCTGCCCCGCGCCTTCGACACCCATGAACAGCAGTTTGTCGCTGCCCTGATAACCATTGATGGCATCAAAACCGAACGCGCCGCTGAACAAAAAGGTGTTGTTGCCACCCACCGCATTCATCACGTCGTTACCCCCGCCACCGACGAAGGTCACATGGCCCTTGTCGCTGATAAGCGTGTCGTCGCCACCCAGGCCAAACAGCCAGTCACCGTCGGCCGTGGCGTGCAGCGCGTTGCTGTAGCTATCGCCGCTAAGCGAATGGTTGTACTGGGTCAGCTCGCTGCCATTGGTCAAACCCTTGGCCGTAACGCCCCAGGTGATCTCCTTGCTGCCCCACCACGACCCCGACTCCTTGCTCACCAGTGCGCCAATATCGCGGGTCATGCTGATACCGCCGTAGGCGTCGCGCACAAACAGCGTGCCGTCACCGTCGTTGGCGAAGCTGAAGTTCTGCAACGGCTTCTGCAACTCGAAGGTGTTGTGGCCCTGGCCGCCGAGCAGGATGTTGTAGCCGCCGTCATCACGGAAGCGATCATCACCGCCCAGGCCCTCAAGAAAGTCGTTACCCGCCCCGCCTTTGAGCCAGTCGTTGCTTTGGGTGCCGATGATGAAGGTGCTGCCGGTATGTACCTCGCCGCTGCGGCCCAGATCTTCGACCCAGGTTTTGCCCCGGGACGATTCCTCAAGGTTGGAGACGATGATCGTCGAATCCTTGTGGGTCAGGCCGTAGAACGTCGAATAGATCACCCGATTCAAGCCATCGGCATACCCCAGGGAACTGTGGGCCGACCAGTTCATCGGGTTGACGATGCTGAACGGCACCAGGTTCTGCGCGGTGGACGCATAGTTATCGTTGAAGTTGACGATATTGTCGGTGGTCGAATCGTGCGGCTCGTCGTGCTTACCCATCGACGCGCTGCTGAACGTGGTGCCGTCGAGCACGCGGAACACCGGGTCGTTCTCGTAACCGATGTTCAGCACGTTGTTGCCGGTGCTGCTCTGGGTTGGCGAGGCGAAAGTGATGTAGTTGGCGTCCTTGAAGAACCCGCCCCAGTTGCCGGCGCTCAGTTCGGCCACGCTGTTGACCCCGAGGCCGCCGAGGCTATGGCCGCTGATCAATACGTCCTTGGCGGCAATGCCATGGGCGATGGAGAACGCCGCGACAGCCTTGAGCAAATTGTCGAAGGCATTTTTCGCGTACTGAGTGGCGTAATCCGACGGCCCGACGGCGGCCAGCAGATTGTTTTTCATGTCGCCGAAGGTGTCGCTGTAACCCAGCCCCCCGGTGCCACGAAAGGCAATGCCGATGCCGATCAGTTTGCCGGCCGCGTCGTACTTGCCGAGCACTTCGGCCTCGGCGCTGGTGAAGCCGTCCTTCTCGCCGAAGAATGTGCCTTGCGGCCCGACCTTGCCCTGATAGCCCAGCGCCGTCGCTGTAACCGGTGCCCACCCCCCGGCCGGTAATGGCTTGCCGGTCGGGGTGTAGGCATACAACGTCAGTGCGATGGCATCGCTGTACAACGCTTTGCCATCGGCATTTTTGTAATCAAACAGTCCCATGTTGTGCTCTCTCTTCCTTCAAGTCAGGACTGGCAGTTCCCTGGGGAACTGCCAGCACTCCTTCAGAACTGCCAGTCGAGCGTCAGGCCCACGCCGTGGTCCTTCTCGTTCGAACCTATCAGTCCGTTGTAATCGAGGTTCACCCGCACATCGCGATTGAGCGCCAGACCGGCGCGCACGCCAACCACCGCAGCATTACGATCCAGAGACACGCTCTGCACGTTGAACGCGCTGTTGCCATTGGCAAACGCCAGATGGTTTTCAGCATCGACGCTGCTCAGGTTGTGCTGCCAGCCGAGGGTCGCGCCCAGTTCCAGCTGATGTTTGTCCGACAGGGCAAACGTGCGCTTGGCGCGAACGCCGAGGGTCGACAGCACCGCTTCGCGATTGTCTTCACCGCCCTTCAGCGCGGCGGCGTCACCCTTCTCGGTGAAGCTGTCGCTGTTGAGGTGCACGTAAGCCAGATTGGCGAACGGCTCCAGGTTCATCGGTTGCAGACCCAGATCGTAAGCGGCTTCTGTGAACAATTGCGCAGTGCTCGCATCACGTTTTACTTTCTGGTTACCACTGACATCGCCGAATTGCAGATCACGTTTCACATCGATACGGTGCCAGCTATAGGCGCCGCCCACGGTCAGGCGTAGTGCATCGATTTCATGCCCCAGGTACGCACCCAAGTGGTAGCTGTCGACGGACGCCGACGAATGCGTGCCGCTGCCCATGCTCAGTGAACTGTCGCTATAACCGGTAACGAAACCCAGGCGAGTATCTTCAGCAATCAAGCCGTCGACACCGGCCAGCAAGCCGCCGATGGAGCTGTTGGAATCGGCATTTTCATGCCCGCCATCGCTCTTGCCCCACGCCCCCAACACCTTGACCCAGGCGTTGCTGCGATCGTCAGTCGGCGCAGCGGCGTCGAACAGATCACGTTCGCGCAGACGTTCGCCCACGGCCTCGCGCAGGTAACGGCTATCGTTGATCAGCATCGTGCCGATGGCCGGATGAATCTCGCCGGACAACTGCTGAAACGCTTGCTGCGCGGCGGCCGCAGTCGGTGACACCAGCAGGGTTTCGAACAGCGCATTGCCCGCGCCCAGTCGCTCGGCAGCGGCACCGACGGCGCGCTGGTTGGGCGTCAGACCCACGCTGGCGAACGACGCGTCGTTACGCCCCACCGCCAGTTGAATGCCGTTCGCCGAGTAAGCGAGCGTGCCGCCAAGAAACGCGTAATCCGGCAACACCTGGCCGAAGCGCCCTTCGATACCGCCCGCTGCTTGCAGGATGTTGTACTGCGTGCCGAGCAGGCTTTGCACTTCACCGGTGGTCAGCAGTGTCGGGCTGTTTTCCAGCGCCATGGTCACTGTCGCGCCTTCAACCACCGCTTTGCCGGTGGCGATGATCTGGTCGCTGCTGGTTGGCGACAGTTCCACCGCGTAGGTCGAGCCCGGCGCGAAGGTCACGTCACCGGCGACATTCATCGTGCCGATCGAGTTGCCCGGCGCCACGGTACCGCCACTGTTCACCGACAACGCGCCGATGCGGCCATTGCCACCGAGGATGCCGCCGTCATTCACAGTGACCGCAGAGGCCAGCGAGCCGTTGATAGCGAGTCGGCCCTGATTGACCAGGGTCGGGCCGCTGTAGCTGTTGTTGCCGGTCAGCACCAAGGTGCCGATACCCTGCTTGGTCAGGCCGCCGTGGCCGGAAATGTCGTTACGCCAGGTATCGAGGCCACAGGTGATGTCGTTGCACACGCGCTCAGTGGGTTTGCCTTGGTCGATGATCGCGCCGATGCCCGGCAAGTCCGCGACAAACTGGCCGGAACCGTAAGCGCCGTTGATGCGGAACTCGCTCGGGATGTCCTGCTCGGTGACGAACATCGCCGGGCCATCGATGCCTTTGCGCAGGTTGATCATGCCCCAGCCATACAGCGCGTCGATGCCCGGCGCGCCGAGGTCGGTAGCGGTTGTGCGCAAGACGCTGGCGACTTGATCGCCAGACATGTACGGAAAGCGTTCCATCAGCACGGCCATCGAGCCGGCCACATGCGGTGCGGCCATCGAGGTACCGTTGTAGTTTTTGTATGCGGTGGTCAGATTGTCGGCGTTGGTGCCCTCGATGATCGCACTGAAGATCTTCGTGCCGGGTGCCGAGACGCAGAAACTCGCGGTGTAGCCGCAACGCGAAGAGAACGTACTCATGATGTACGGATTGGCGCTGGTCAGGTCCGGATTCTGCTGTAGCGCGGCGACGGTGATCCAGTTCGGCGCGATGTCCGGGACGAAGTAACCGAGGCCGGCGATGGCGTCCGGGTTATTCAGGTTGTAGTCGTTGCCGGCAGCGAAAATCGTCACGATGCCGCTGCGTGCCGCGGCAATCGCACCGTCATAGGCGCCGCCGGGTTTGGTGCCGAGCAGCGTGCGGATTTCGTTGAATTGCACCTGTGCGTCGTTGACGGTGAAGTGCGGGTACGCCGGATTGCGGCCACCGAGGTCGAAGCGATCGGTGATGCCAATGCCCCAGCTGTTGTTGATGATCCGCGCGCCACTGGCGATCAGCGCATCCCAACCGGCCTTGTACACGGCGCCGTCGTTACCACGGACGATGCCGTCTTCCGGGCCCGGGTCGCCGTTGTCGGCACTGATGATTTGTGCGCCGAACGCGACGCCGTGCATTGGCCCGCCATCACGACTGCCTGCTGCGATGCCACCGACGTGAGTGCCGTGGGCGCCGAGTTTGCCGTCGGAGCCGACCGAGGGCGAACCGTCATAACGGAACGCATCCCCGGCTTTGACCGGGATGTACGGGTCGGTGTATTCGCGGATGCCGCTGGTGACCAGGGTGACGACTTTATTGCTGCCGGAAAACTCCGGATGCGCGGCGTACACCGGCTGATCGAAGATCCCCAGTTTCACGCCTTTACCGGTGTATCCAGCGGCGTAAGCGTGATCAGCACCGATTGCGCCCAGGCCCCAGTCAGCCTGAAATTCGGCACTGCGCCAACTGCCGATGTCGCCCGTGCGACCGTTTTCCACATAAGGCGCGGCATGCGCCGTGCCCCAGGTGGTGAGCGCGCACAACACCGCGCCAGTCAGCGTTTTCAGGGCAAAGCAGCCACCCGTTTGCGCGGGGGTTTTATTGTTTTTCATCCTGCGACCTTCCTTAGTTGTGTTGCGAAAAATCCGTTTGTTGCAAAGTCTTGTGCGCGTTTCACCTGTGAGAGGAGGACCTGTGGCGAGGGGATTTATCCCCGTTGGGTCGCGAAGCGGCCTCCAGCATTTTTTCAGACAAACCGTGTTGTCTGGATTGACGACTGCTGCGCAGCCGAACGGGGCGGTGCGACGTTTCGCTAAATCCCCTCGCCACAGATTCCCCCAGCCACAGTGATGTGTTCGCAACCTGTGATTGAGGGCCTCGGTCAGAACTGCCAGTTCAGGCTCAAACCCACGCCATGGCTGTTCTCGCGGCTAGCCAACTGCCCGCTGTAATCAAGGTTCACCCGCACGTCTTTGCTCAACGCCAGACTCGCTTGCACACCGACCAACGCGGCATCGCGCACCAGCGCCGAACTCTCGACGCTGTAAGGCGTGCCACCGCTGGCAAAGCGCAGATGCTGCTCAGATTCGATGTCGGTGAGGCTGTGCTGCCAGCCGAGATGGCCGCTCACATCCAGTGATTGCTGATTCGACAGGTTGAACGTCTTGATCGCCCGTACGCCGAGGGTGCTCAGCACTGCATCACGCTGATCGCCCGAGCTTTTGAGCGCCGCAGCGTCGCCCTTCTCGGTGAAGCCTTCGGTGTCGATATGCACATAGGCCAAATTGGCGAATGGCTCCAGCGCCAGCGGTTGCAGGTGCAGTCGATAAGCCGCTTCGCCGAACACCTGAGTCGTCGCCGCATCAACCTTGGCTTTCTGTTTGGCGCTGACGTTGCCGTATTGCAGATCGCGCTTCACATCGGCGCGGTGCCAGCTGTAGGCCGCGCCAGTGCTTAGACGCCAGGCGCCGATCTCATGCCCGGCGTAAGCACCGAGGTGATAGCTGTCGACCTTGGCCGACGAATGCGTGCCCGAACCCATGCTCAGCGAGCTGTCGCTGTAGCCGGTGACAAGGCCGATGCGGGTCTGCTCGTCCAGTGCACCGTCAACACCGGCCAGCAGGCCGCCAATCGAGGTGTTGTAGCCCGCCGTGTCATGGCTCGAATCGGCACTGCCCCACGCGCCGAGTGCCTTGATCCAACCGTTGTTTTGCGTCGCCGAGGCATCGTGCAGGCGCTCACCGACGGCATCGCGCAACTGGCGGCTGTCGTTGATCAGCATCGAACCGAGCGCCGGGTAGATTTCCCCGCTGAGTTGCTGAAACGCTTGTTGCGCAGAAGCGGCGTCTGCCGATAGCAGCACGCTTTCGTAAACCGAATTGCCCGCGCCCAGGCCTTCGACAGCCGTGGCCACCGAACGCTGATTCGGGGTTTGGCCGACACTGGCGAACGATGTCGCGTTGCGTTCGATGTCGAGTTGAATACCGTTGGCCGCGTAATCAAGGCTGCCGCCGATAAACAGATAATTCGGCACCACGGCGCCAAACTGACCCTGAATGCCACCCGTCGCTTGCAGGATGTTGTACTGGCGACCGAGCAGGCTTTGCGTCTCGGAGGCATTGAGCAAGGTCGGGCTGTTTTCCAGCGACAGGCTGACGGTTGCGCCGCTGACCGTGGCGGTGCCGCCGGCAACAATTTGGTCGCTGCGGGTCGGTGACAGCTCCACCGCGTAGGTCGAACCTGGCGCGAAGGTAACGTCACCGGCCACATTCAAGGTGCCAATGGAGTTGCCCGGCGCCACGCGGCCGCCGTTGTTGGCAGTCAATGCCGCGATCCGCCCGGAACCGCCCAAGGTGCCGCCGTCATTCACTGTGACCGCTGACGCCAGCGAACCGTTGACGCTCAGCATGCCGTCATTGACCGTGGTCGGGCCGCGGAACGTGTTGTCTCCGGTGAGAAACAAGCGCCCTGCTCCAGACTTGATCAGGCTGCCCTGATAAACCCGGCTCGCCGCTGCGGCATCACGGGCCATGCCCACCGCGTAGTCGGTTTGATCCTGCTGGCTGGCGCCGGGCGCCACGCCGTTCTGCCAGCCCTTGTCTTGCAAGGTTTGCTGCCAGGCCATGTGTTCGGCGAGGTCTTCGTTCTGGCGCTGGATCAGCGCCTTGTCGGAGATGTCGTTACTCCAGACATCGCTCTGCCCGGCCGCCAGATTGGCGTCAAATGCCCCGAGCAATTGCCCCGGCCCGCGCATCGCCCGATTCAGGTTGGCCACGCCCCAGCCGAGCCGTTCAGTGGGTGCATCCGTCACAGAACCATCGAGCTGCGTGGCGGTGGTCAGCAGCACTTCAAGCGCCTGCTGATTGTTCATATACGGGTAGCGTTCCATCACCAGCGCCAAAGCCCCAGTCGCGTGCGGCGCCGACATCGACGTGCCCGACTTGATCGCGTAACCGCCACCGGGAATGGTGCTGTCGATCTTCGCCCCCGGCGTGGTGATGCACCAATATTTGGCGATGCCGCACTGGTTGTACTTCTGCTGATTGCTCTGATCGAGACCGGATACCGCCAGCCAGTGGCCTTCGAGATCCGGCTGAAAGTACGGCAGCGCCGAGCGTACGCTGGCATTCGGATAACCGCTGTTGCCGGCGCTGAACACGTTGATCACCCCACGACGGGAAACGTCAGCCGCGGCGTCGAGCCAGGTGCCTTTGTTCCAATGCTGAGCGTATGCGGCGTGCAGATCGGCCAATGTGCGGTAGCTGACATCCGGCGGCTGACTGCCCCAACTGTTGTTGATCGCGCGCACACCGGCATCGGCCAGTGCGTCGTATACCGCTTTGAAATAACGCGGATCGGGATTGGGGCCGAACAGGAAACTGTCGTTCTTGTTGGTGTTGCCGACGTGGATTTGCGCGTTGTACGCCACGCCGTGCATGCCGCTGCCGTCACGCGAGGCGCCCATGGTGCCGACCACGTGGGTGCCGTGGGAGTCGTTGTTGGGGTTGAGCGTGCCGTTGACGTTGAACGGCGAGCCGTCGACGTAACTGCCGCTGGCCAGCACCGGGTGGTAACGCTCAGTCGCAAACTCTGGATGGGTGGCGTCGAAACCGGAATCGAGCGCGCCGATTTTCACGCCTTTGCCGGTGATGCCGGCGGCGTAGGCTTGGTCGGCCTGCATGCGCGCGAGGCCCCAATCGCGCTGGAATTCGGCGCTGCGCCAACTGGCGGGATCACCGGGTTTGCCGGATTCCAGGTACTGGGCGTGGGCCTGGGATATAGAAACGGCGAGCAACAGCGTGCCAACCGAAATCGGCTTGATGCTTACGTCCATGTTCACTACTCACTTTTATTGTTTTATGCAGGTTCTTTTGCGGTGTTGCTTAAAGCCCCTCACCCCAGCCCTCTCCCAAAGGGAGAGGGAGCTGACCGAGGTGTCTTGCGTTTACATCGACATCAAAAATCCAGTCGACTATAGATTCGGTACAGCACGTTCAGGTTTTGGAATTTCCTGAGCTTCCTGAATCGTTGCCCTCACCCCAGCCCTCTCCCAAAGGGAGAGGGCTGGGGTGTCTTGCGTTTTACATCGACCTGAAAAATCCAGTCGACTATGGATTCGGTACAGCACGTTCAGGTTTTGGAATTTCCTGAGCTTCCTGAATCGCTGCCCTCACCCCAGCCCTCTCCCAAAGGGAGAGGGGGCTGACCGAGGTGTCTTGCGTTTTACATCGACATCAAAAACCGGGTCGATTATGGATTCGGGACAGCATGTTCAGGTCGGTGCATCTTTGCAGCATCCCCCAATCAGTGCCCTCTCCCCTGGGAGAGGGTTAGGGTGAGGGGCCGGCCTCAAGCCATGCACATCAACGTCGGGCCACACCAAACGCCTCATCCACCCGCGCCAGATCCTGTTCGCTCAAGGTCCCGGCGTAGTAATGCAATTTGGTCCACGCCATCAAATAGTCGTACCGCGCCTGCGCCAGATCGCGGCGGGTGGTGAACAGTTGTTGCTCGGCGTTCAACGCGTCGAGGTTGGTCCGCTCACCGCCCAGAATGCTTTGCTTGGTCGATACCACCAACGCTTCCGCCGAGGCCAGCGCCTTCTGGTACGCGCGCAATTTATTCACCCCCGACAAGCAAGCGCTGAACTGACGGCGCAGTTCAATCAGTGTTTCGCGGGTCTTGCCGTCCAGTTCGTACTCGGCCTGTTCCATGGTGCGGCTGGCCTGACGGGTGGAGGCCGACACGCCGCCACCGGCGTACAACGGCACGCTCACTTCGAGGCCGATGGTGTTGGTTTCGTATCGCTGGTTGTAGGTGTTGCCGCTTTCCGATTCGTTTTGGCGCATCGAGGCGTAGGCATTGATTTTCGGCAAGTGCCCGGCGCGATTGCGCTCGACCTCGTAACGCGCCACTTCCACGGCCTGGCGTTGCGAGGCCAGGTTGGGGTTATTGCTGACCGCCATTTCGTGCCAGGTATCGAAGTTGGCAGGCTGCAACGCGAAGGTCTGGAAATTCTGATCCAGCGGCGCCAGATCACCGATATCCACGGCCGGTACGCCGACCAGTGCGCCCAGTTCCCGCAACGCTGCGTCCTGCTCGTTGCGCGCCTCGATCTCCTCGGCGGTCGCCAGCTCATAACGCGACTCGGCTTCAAGAATGTCGGTGCGCGTGCCTTCGCCCTGCTTGAACATGTGTTCGTTTTGCTGGAACTGCTGCTCGTAAGCCTTCTTCTTCGCCAAGGCGATATCGATCTGATCCTGGGCAAACAAGGCTTTGGTGTAGTTATCCAGCACTCGCACCAGCAATTCCTGGCTCTTGCCGCGAAAGTTTTCGTCGGCAAACAGCGACTGCGCCACGCCTTTGCGATAGGCGGCATACGCCTCGTAATCGAGCAATGGTTGTTGCAGGGTCAGGCTCGATCCGTAACTGTTGTAATTGCGTTTGTCGGTGTCGTTGTTGCGCGCACGTTCGTCGAGTGAAGTGGCTTTCGACGAGTTGCGACCCTTGTTGTAGGTGTAACCGATTCGCGGCAGCAGCCCGGCGCGGCCAATGGCGCGATTTTCCAGGCCTGCATCACGCTCCTTGATCGCGCCGAGGAACACCGGGTCATTGCGCAACGCTTGTTCGTAGATCTCAAACGGCCCCATGGCCGCTACTGCTGAGTGACTCGCGAGCAGCGTCAGCGCTGCCCCGAGCATGGAAAGCTTATTCATACAGCTGAACATCCTTATTCTTCGGTCAGCGCAGAGTTGGCTCGGTCGAGCAGCGGTTTGAACAGATAGTTGAGCAGCGAACGCTCACCCGTACGCACAAACATTTCTGCCGGCATGCCGGGCTTGATCACCAGACCGTGGAGTTTTTCCATGGCCTGATCGCTGACGCTGCTGCGCAACACGTAGTACGGCACGCCGGTTTTCTCGTCGACCATCTGGTCGGCGGAAATCAGACTGACTTCACCCGGCACACGCGGGGTTTTGCTCTGGTTGAACGCGGTAAACAGGATGTCCACCGGCAGGTGTGGGCCGACCTTGTCGATCAGATTGATCGGCAGGTGCCCTTCCACTTCCAGGGTGGTGCCTTGCGGAACGATCTCCAGCAGGGTTTCGCCCTGACGCACCACGGCGCCTTCGGTGTGTACGCCCAGATTGACCGCCACGCCATCGGCGGTGGCGACAATCTCGCTGTGTTGCAGGTCGAAACCGGCGGAGGTCAGTTGCTCCGACAGCGTGACGCTTTTCAGCTGCGCCTCGGCCAGTTGCGTGCGCACTTCCTTCTGATATTCCTCGCTGTGCTGCTGCAGCTTCAGGCGCGACTCAAGAATACCCTGCTCGACACGCCCGCTTTCACCGGTGTTTTCCGCCAATTGCTGCTGGACCTGCGAGAGCTGGCGCTGATATTCCATCAAGCGGTTGCGCGGGATGTAGCCGTTATCGGCCAGCGGTTGCAGGTTGCTCAGCTGTTGTTGCAGCGAAGCGGCCTGGGCATTGAGGTCGGTGCGCGCGCGGCGCATGCCGGCCAGTTGCGCGGTGGCGCCTTCGATGCTGGCG
The DNA here is from genome assembly GCF_044760045.1 of Pseudomonas sp. NPDC098747. Classification (NCBI taxonomy): domain Bacteria; kingdom Pseudomonadati; phylum Pseudomonadota; class Gammaproteobacteria; order Pseudomonadales; family Pseudomonadaceae; genus Pseudomonas; species Pseudomonas sp. NPDC098747. The sequence continues at coordinate 120,630 of NZ_JBIWAL010000004.1, forward strand.
CGCAATCCAGCCTGCTCGCGATAGAACGCTTCGCGGCGACTGCTGAACAACTGGCGCTGACCTTCCAGGACCAACGCCAGGCGTGGATCCGGGTCATTGCTCAACTCAGCCGGAAAGGTCACTTGCTTGAGGTTGTCGCGCTCGGCCTGCCAACGCGCAAGACTCGCCCACGCCATGCGGTATTGCGCCTGCAACGATTGCACATCGGCGGCGACTTGCGTCTGATCGAGGCGAAACAGGGGCTGGCCCTGCTTAACGATCTCGCCTTCGCGCACCAGAATCCGGCTGACCACGCCGCTGCTCATCGACTGCACGGCTTTGCGTTTGCCCGACACCACCACGGTGCCCTGCACGGGAATGCCTTGATCCAGCGGCGCCAATGCCGCCCAGGTGAAGAAACTGCCCGCGCCGACAATCGCGAGAATCCAGCCCATGCGCGCGAAGAATTTCGCGTCACGTTCCGGGCGTTCAGCGATGTAGGCGTGCTCCATGCTCGCTTCGTTTTCAGTGTTCATGTTCGCGCTGCTCATACACCCGAATTCCTTGTCGTGGGCTGATACTGCCGGCTCATGCTGAGCCCGCCCGGTGCTTGTGCAGGTTTCTCGCGTGGTTGCTCATTGGCGGCGCCGGACAGCGCCTTGAGCACGTCCTGACTCGGACCGAAGGCCTGCAAGCGACCCTCGTTGAGCACCAGCAATTTATCGGCCTGAGCCAGCACCGAAGAACGATGTGTCACCAGCACCACCGTGGTGCCTTGGGCCTTGAGTTGCGCAATAGCGCTGGCCAGTGCCGCTTCGCCGACGGTGTCGAGGTTGGAGTTGGGCTCATCCAGCACCACCAGGCTTGGCGTGCCGTACATGGCGCGGGCCAGGGCCACACGTTGTTTCTGGCCGCCTGACAAACCGCTGCCGTCCTCGCCCAATTGCGTGTCGTAACCTTGTGGCAGGCGCAGGATCATTTCGTGAACGCCGGCCTGTTGCGCGGCCGCCACGACTTTCTGCGGATCGGCCTCGCTGAAGCGCGCAATGTTCTCGGCGATGCTGCCGCTGAACAGTTCGATGTCTTGCGGCAGGTAGCCGATGTAAGGGCCGAGTTGATCGCGATTCCAGCGATGGATATCCGCGCCGTCCAGTCGCACCGTGCCACCGAGGGTCGACCACACACCGACCAGCACACGGGCCAGGGTCGATTTACCGGAACCGGACGCGCCGAGCACACCCAGCACTTCACCCGCGCTCAGATTGAAGTTGACCATGTGCAAGGTCGCAGCGCGCTGCCCCGGTGGGCCGGCGCTGACTTGCTCAAAGGTGATCTGGCCTTTCGGCGCTGGCAGGGCCATCGCGTCATCACTCGGCGGATACGCTTGCAGCAGCGCATCGAGACGACGGTAAGCCAGCTTCGCCCCGCTCCACTGCTTCCACACGGCGATCAACTGGTCGATCGGGCTCAACACGCGGCCCATCAGGATGGAGCCTGCGATCATCATGCCGGCGGTCATGTCACCTTTGATCACCAGCAGCGCGCCGAGGCCCAGCACCAGCGATTGCAGGCACAGACGCAGGGTTTTGCTCAGCGAGCTGATGACCGCGCCGGTGTCGCTGGCCTGATTCTGCAAGCCGAGAAAGCGCGAATGCACCTGGAACCAGCGCTTGCGCAACGAGCCGAGCATGCCCATCGCCTGAATGGTTTCGGCGTTGTGCAGGTGGCTGGTGGCCAACTGGCTGGATTTCTGCGAGAAACCGGCGGCTTCGCCGAGCGGCTTTTTGGTCATGTATTCGTTGAGGCACGCCAGGGCGATCAGCAACAGCGCACCGGCGGTGGCCAGCACGCCGAGCCAGACGTTGAACAGGTAAATAACGAACAGATACACCGGGAACCACGGGGCATCGAAAAAAGCGAACAGCGCCGGGCCGGTGACGAATTGGCGAATGTGGGTCAAGTCGCCCAGCGACTGCCCGGCATTGCCCTCGCCCTTGAACAGGTTGCGTTCGAACGCCGCCTGATACACCCGCAGGTTGAAGCGGCGCTCCAGTTGGCTGCCGATGCGGATGACGATGAAGCTGCGCACCACTTCCAGCAGGCCGATAAAGGCAAAGAAACCGACCACCATCAGCGACAGCATCACCAGGGTGGTTTCGTTCTGCGAAGACAGCACTCGGTCATAGACCTGGAGCATATAAATGGAGGGCACCAGCATCAGCACGTTAATCAGCGCCGTAAAGCATCCGACGCTGATCAGAATGCTTTTATAGTCACCCAATGCCTTGAACAAGGGAGCGGTGGCTGAGGCCTTCGCCATCTTCATTGATTATTCCTGAGGTCTAACTCTCGCCAATCTTTGGCGAGACTTCAAATTAATTATCCGCGCAACGCCGGAACATATTTTCAAGGTATCCGCTTACAAATTCATAACAACTAGCGCTGTTTAATACAGTGCAGGTGCGATCGAACATGCCGCTTATACCCTTACAGTGACGCCTTATATTAAAACCTTGTCGCCTGATAGATCATTACTACTGTTGCGCAACGCGCTCCAGGCTAATTTTCAGACCTGACTTCAAAGTCGTCAGATAAAGCCCATCACGTTGTCGGCTAAAGAACTGGATTCTTGAGCCCTCCTTGCCAGTGATCGAAAGACCGTCCGGCTCGGGAAACCAGCCAGTCGGCGCTTCTTCCAACCATGCGCCCAAGCAGTCAGCGCCTTTACCAACAGTCTGGTTAGATTGCAGATCGACAACACAGGTATTCGACGGCTTGTCCTGTTGTGCTTGCGCTTGAGCGCTGTCATCTCGGGCGCTCAGCGTCGCCTGCCACTGACCGGCAAATACCGAGGGTTCTTCGAGTCTGAGGCTGCTTGCCATGCTGGTTTCTCCTGAAATCATCAGCGTCGCCATCAGCCACGCCACTGTCATGTAGGTAAAAACGTTTCGACTCATAGGAAATTTCACTCCGGTGCGTAGCCTTGCCTACCGAGCAAGACGATGCAAGCGAAGAAAGCGGCGCATCACGCGCCGCCCTCTTGGTTCACATCAAGCCACGATGTCGCTGGTCGCTGCCTGGCCAACGGTGCTGACCTGGAAGTCGGCCGCGCCGAATCCGGAGAAGTCCACCGAGAGCAGGCTGTTACCGCCCGACGACGTCAGCACTGCATCGCCCGCCGCACCGGTGAAGGCGCTGACGAAGTGCAGGCCGGCGCCCTTGGTGATGCCGGTCAGGTCGATTTTGTCCAGACCGCTGACGAAATCGAGGATCTGATCGATCGCACCTGGCTTGGAGTCAGAGCTGGCTGCGAACACGAACGTGTCCGAACCCGCGCCGCCCCACAGCTTGTCGGCACCGCCAGCGCCCCAGAGGATGTCGTTACCGGCACCGCCCTTGAGTTCGTTGGCCACGCTGTTGCCGATCAGCAAGTCGCTGCCCGAACCACCGATGGCGTTCTCGATGATCGCGCCCTTGGCGATGGACACGTTGCCCACCATGCCACCAACGTCGGAGAACGAGGCATCATTGAGGTTGATTTTCTGGTTCTGGGTGAACCCCGAGAAGTCCAGAGTGTCCTTGCCGCCCGCATCCCAGACCGAGAACACCACTTTGTCACTCGACGACGACGCGCTGAGGAAATCGCGACCCGCGTTGGAGTTGAAACCGTAGGTGGTGTCGCCGGTACGGGTGGTGGTGTTGGCGCCGTAGAGCTTCTGGATGGCAGCGATATCATCCATCAGTGGACCGGAGGAATATGCTTCCACGCCGCCCTTGCTGAAGTTCTGGCTGGTGTTGTTCTCGCTCCAGTAACTCATGATGCTGTAGCCGCGGGTGTCTTGCCCGTAGGAAGCATCGTTGTAGGTCGGGTTGCCATTGCCGGCGTTGTAGTCGCCAGGGTGAGCCAGACCGAGGCTATGACCGATCTCGTGAGTCAGGGTCTGACGACCGTAGTTGTTCAGATCCGGATTCTTGTTTTGCGTGTAGCCACTGTTGATCAGGTACCACGAGGTGCCGTCATAACCAGGGCCAGTGCCTGGTAGATAAGCGAACGCAGCAGCACCATCCTGGCCACCGCTGTAGTTGCCGTAGGTCATGTGACCGTCACCGCCCGTAGCTTTTTCGGTAAAGGTGACGTTGGCCACATCAGCCCAGGATTGCATGGCGAGCTTGGTCTGGTTTTGTTGTTGTGTACTGAACTGACTGAACCCGGTGATCCCGTGCTTGTTCATCGTGCTCGATGAAGCAGACGTCAGGAACGTGTAGGTGAGTTCGATCTTGCCGCTGCCGTCCTTGTCCTGGTAGGCAGCGCCGTCGCGCAGCAACTGGGTTGCGGCCTGGTCGACGGAGAAGGAGGGTTTGCCATTGACCGTGAGGTTGCCGCCACGATCGTATTGATGGCTGAAACTATTGATCTGGTTGTACGCCGTGCTGGTTGCGGCCAGAGGTAGCGGCGCCGCGGGCAGCAAAAAAGCCTGTTCGGCGGTATCAATAGCATTAGCTTTAACTTTCGACATAAACACACTTCCTTGTTAAGCAATGGAACAGTTTTTGTCAGATAGGGACAATCCCTGGCGAGATCGTCCTATCACTCGCCCAATGAAGGCGTAAGAAACCTGACACAATTTGAAATCTGGCGTAAAGCCTTTTTTTGAAATCAAATCGGGCTGTTCCGGGAAACTCCCGTAAACAAAGCATGCGCGGTCGAAAGAATGTTTCAGGCGTCTGACTTTTGCCTAATTGTCTGACGATTTTCTATTTAATTATTAAATATGGGTAAGTTGTTTTTTGTCGATAGCGTCTCACTTTTGCCTCTTATTAGTGCAAGTGCCAGCGCATTGATATCAACGAACTTATATCCACTGAAACTCACTGTGGGAGCGAGTTTGCTCGCGAAAGCGGCGGGTCATTCAACTCATCGTTGTATGGACGGACGCCTTCGCGAGCAAGCTCGCTCCCACAGGTTTGAGTCAGTGTCGATAAATCTCAGCTACCGGTACGAATCTTGTTCCAGATCCGCGTGCGAATCCGGTCGATGTTCATCGGCATTGCCTCCAGTGCGAACAATCTGCTCGTCATCTCCGGACTCGGATAGACCTTGGTGTCGTTCTTGATGACCGGGTCGATCAGGCTGTCGGCCTGCTCATTGCCATTGGCGTAGTGAACGGAGTTGCTGATGTCGGCCATCACGTCCGGGCGCAACAGGTAGTTCATGAAGGCGTAACCGGCCTTCTCGTCCGGCGCGTCGTTTGGCATCGCGACCATGTCGAACCAGATCGGCGAACCTTCCTTGGGCACCGCATAGCCGATCTCGACGCCGTTCTTCGCTTCTTTGGCGCGGCTCTCGGCTTGCAGGATGTCACCGGAGAAACCGACCGCCACGCAGATATCACCGTTGGCCAGATCGCTGGTGTACTTCGAGGAATGGAAATAGCTGACGTACGGCCGCACTTTCATCAGCAGCGCTTCAGCTTTTTTGTAGTCCTCGGGGTTCTTGCTGTGGTGCGGCAGGCCCAGGTAGTTGAGCGCTGCCGGGAGCAATTCCGGGCCGTTGTCGAGGATGGCGACGCCGCACTTCTGCAATTTCTCCATGTACTCGGGCTTGAAGATCAGGTCCCAGGAATCGACCGGTGCATCGTCGCCCAGCACCTCTTTGATCTTGGCAACGTTGTAACCGATGCCGGTGCTGCCCCACAGGTATGGGAAGCCGTGCTCGTTGCCCGGGTCGTTGGCTTGCAGGGCCTTGAGCAGTACCGGATTGAGGTTCTTCCAGTTCGGCAACTGGCTCTTGTCGAGCTTCTTCAAGGCACCGCCCTGTATCTGTCGAGCCATGAAATGGTTGGACGGAAACACCACGTCGTAACCGGAGTTGCCGGTCATCAACTTGCCGTCGAGGGTTTCGTTGCTGTCGTAGGCGTCATAGGTGACGCCGATGCCGGTTTCTTTCTGAAAGTTCTTCGTGGTGTCCGGCGCAATGTAGCTGGACCAGTTGTAAACCTTGACCGTGTCGGCGGCGTGACTGATGGAGGCGACCAGCATCAGCGGTGCCAAAGTGAGGGTTTTCCGGATCATGGGTCGATTCCTGTAGAGGCTATTGTTGTTTGGCAGGCAATCAAAGGATCAAGCAATCAGAAAATCAGCACGTAGGTCTTGCGCACGGTTTCCTGGATATCCCAGATACCGAGCGAGTTGGCCGGCAACATCAATGCGTCGCCACCTTGTATGTGCAGGGTTTCGCCACCGCCGTCCGGGGTAAACGTGCAACGCCCGGAAATGAAATGGCAGAACTCCTGCGCGGTAATCTGTCGGCGCCAACGGCCGGGGCTGCATTCCCAGACGCCGGTTTCGACGCCGTCGTCGCGCTCCACGCTGGTGGTCGAGGCAATGGCGATCGGCTCGCCAAGTGGTACGGCGACCGGGTTGGATTCGTCCAGTTGTAGCGTGGCGGTGTTTTTGAACTGAGTGATACTCATGGCGTTACCTGTCTGGGGCGCTTTCTTGGTGGCTTTTTTGTGGTGCATCGACGTTCAGTGCATGAAACCTTCCATGAACCCGGCCACCTGGCTGGCGAGTTTGCGCCGCCATGGCGCAGTCGCCGGGTTAGCCAAGGTCTGGTCTTCGTGAACAAAGCTTCTGATGATCGCGTTGTAACCGAGCCAGCGGCACGGCTCCGGCTCCCAGGCACGCAGCGCATGAATGCCGCCGTCTGGCAGCACCCACGGCTGTTTAACCAGCTCGGTGTCGCGCTCAAGGATCAGATCGGCCAACGTACGGCCGCCGAGGTTGCTGGCACCGACGCCCTCCCCGCCATAACCACCGGCCAACGCAATGCCGTTGGCCCGATCGCAGAGCATGTGCGGTTTGAAGTGTCGGGACATGCCGAGGTTGCCGCCCCAGGCGTGAGTGATCTGAACATTCTTCAGTTGTGGGAACAGCTCGCCAAACAGATAACGGCGCAGCTCGACTTCATCGCGGGTCAGGTCAAAGTTGTGGCGCAGCTTGCCGGCGAATTGATAACCACCGCGGGCGCCGAAAATCAGACGGTTGTCGGCACTGCGCTGGCCATAGGTGACCTGACGGCTGAACTCACTGAAGGCCTGGCCGCGACTGAGACCGATCTCGTCCCACGTAGCGGCGGATAGCGGTTCGGTGGCGACGATCAGGCTTTGCACCGGCAATTGGTAGCGACCCAGTGGCGGCAATGTCACCGAATAACCTTCCACCGCTGGCACGATCCAGCGACTGCGCACATTGGCCTTGGCCGTGCGCAAACTGCCCGACTGCCAGTGCGTGACGGGGCTGTTTTCGTAAATCTTCACGCCCATGCCTTGCACGGTACGCGCCAGGCTGCGCACCAGTTTGGCCGGGTGAATGGTCGCCACATGCGGGGCATAGATGCCGCCGTAAGGTTTGGCAACACGAATCTGCTGCGCCATTTGCTCAGGACTGAGCCAGCGGTAATCGTCTTCAGTCAGGCCTTGGGCGTGGAGTTTGGCCAGATAATCGCGAAGCGTCGCTTCCTGCTCCGGGTAGCGCGCCGCGCAGTACAACACGCCGCCCTTGCGGTAATCGCAGTCGATACCCTCACGTTCGAGGACGACTTCCACTTCATCGGGGATGCTGTGCAGCAAATCAAACGAAGCGCGGCGCTGCTCGGGGGACAGACCGGCGAGCAAACGATCCTCGCCAAGCAGATTGCCCATCAGCCAACCACCGTTGCGCCCGGATGCGCCAAACCCGGCAGTTTGCGCCTCGATGATCGCGATATTCAGGCCCGGCGCCTGTTTCTTCAGGTAGTACGCCGTCCAGAGTCCGGTGTAACCGGCGCCGATGATCGCCACGTCGACGTCCAGATCCTGCTCAAGCTCGGGCCGCGCGATCAGCGGCTCGTCGAGTTGATCCATCCACAAACTGATAGTGCGCCACGCCGGCATGCAAGACTCCGCCACTGAAAACCTTCGATGGCGTCGATCCTAGTGCGCAAGCTCAGGGGATGTCTTGCGCGCGTGTCCGCAAAGAAATTTGTTTAACGTAGGCCTTGGGCGACTGACCTGTGTGTTGACGAAAGCAGCTATAGAAAGCCGACAACGAATTGAAGCCAGCGGCGAACGCCAGCTCATCGATTCGCACTGGCGGTGCGGCATGGTCCAGTGATTTGAGCAGATGCTGCAGCCGCGCGTGGTTGACGTAGCGGTAGAAACTTTGCCCAAGCACCTGATTAAGCAGGTAGGAAATCTGATTGCGGCTGTACCCGCACTCCTTCGCCACCCGTTGCAGGTCGAGTTCTGGATCGAGGTATGGTTGCTGGCGCTGGAAGTACTGCTGCAGATCGTCGGCCATAAAACTCAGTTGACGCGGCGACAGGCCCAGACGACTGACGGCCGGACGCTGGCTCGGCGCCGTCGTACTGCCAACCTGTGCACGCACCAGCGAGGCGTATTCATTAACGCGCCAGATCAACCCATCCTTGACCGTGATCGCCTCGCTGGAGCGGAACGACACCAACCCCTCGCCGCCGCGCAGGGTCACCTCGTACTGAATGAACGCGGTGTTGCCATCCACGCGAATGCGGTCGCAATGTTCGAGCGCTTCGTCGGATTCTCGCGGCATGCTCACACGCACGTACTCACGCAACTCATCGAGACCGAGCACGCGGTTCTGGAAGAAATCACTGTACTGAATGTCCGGGTGATACAGCGCCATGACGCTGTCCAGATCGCGGTGTTTCCAGCTCAAGTGATAACGCATGACCGTGGCGGTCGTGGCCTGGGTCTGTGCGGGGCCGTCGTCGTCGGCGTGCATAAGGGGCTCGGCGAAAAAGAATCGAGCTTGCCCAAGTTCGGCACGGGCATCAACGACTAATCCGTAGTGGCATTTTGGCGATGATTGCGTAGGCCATGACTTACATCAAAAAATGCGAATCAATCGCAAAATGAACTGAAAACTCTCACAGGAATTTCACATTCAGATGCTACTTTTAATGTCAGTCACCGGTTGAGCCAATGAAGGCTCTTCCCACCTAGCTTGAGCTAAAGGAAGCGCTCGATGAAGAAGGCGGGCAACACATGAATAAAGGTTCAAGCAAAGTCACGTTCCCCAATGCCTGCCAACTGATGCGCTGGCATTTTCATCCCATGGGTTTCGAGGCAACGATGGATGCACCGGGCAGCATGATTGCCCGCCTGTTCGATCGCGCCAGTGGTGCAACCCTGATCGCCATCGCCGGCATCCCGTGCGCAACGGTGATGAACGCCGCAGACGTCGAGCGAATTATCGAGGCTGTGGAGGATGAGCTGGACGCTTTCATTCCTCCAGAGTCTCTCAGGAGTTACGCATAACCTTTTGATTCACAGTAAAAAGCCCGCATTGATGCGGGCTTTTTTGTGGATCATGCGTTTGTCTTGGCTATTCGATGATCAACGAAGAACGGCTTGCCCTTCGCCACTCGGTCTGACGCCTTGGGCATGTTCACCGCTTGTGCTTCCTGCGGCTCGACATACCAATAGCAGTGACTGACGGCGCGGGTAATCCCTACGTACGCCAGGCGCAGGATTTCGTCTTTTTGCGCGCTGTCGTACGCCTCGCTGTCGCCGCTTTTGCCCAATCCGGCCATGCGGTACACCTGGTTCTTGTAAGGGGAACTGGTCAGGTGCTGGCAGTCACCGAGCAAGAATACCGCGTCTGCCTGCAGGCCCTTGGCGCTGTGATACGTCAGTTGTTTCAAACGGCGAGCTTCGTACGGCAAGCTCGAATCAACATTAACTACTGACTTAATATGCTGCTCAATCAATAACTTATCGCTGCTTTTTCGATAAAGCATCAAGATTGAATGGCCTTGTCGATAGTGTTCGGCAAGGCGTTCACCCAATGCCTGATCGTCGCGTTCCAGCACGTTGACTGGCTGCAACGGCTTGGGCTCCCCGCTGGCCTTGGCCTTCTTCCCGGGGATGGCCGGGGCGGCGCGCACGATGTGTTCAGCCGCATCGATGATGTGCTGATGACTGCGATAGTTGTCACTGAGCATCACTCGCGTGGTGCTCGGCGACGGGAATTCCTTGTTGAACTCCATGAAATAGCTCGGTGAAGAGCCGCGCCAACCGTAAATAGATTGCCAGTCATCCCCCACACACAGCAGCGAGGAACGCTGCGCGCCCCGTCCGACATGCATGGCGGGCCCACGGCTGCGAATCTCCGAGAGACTTGCGCGAATCCAAGAAACGATCTGCGGCGAAACGTCCTGAAATTCATCGATCATCAGGTGCGACATCGGTCGCAACAGCTCATCGCTGAGCAGCTTGAGGTTTTCCGGCGAGTGCTCGCTGAACAGCGCGAACATGCGGTTGTAGGTCATGATTGGCGGTTTCTGGTCGAGCAGATGATCTTCCAGCGCGCGCCAGAACAGGCTCAACGCTTCGAAGAAAAACCGGTCTGGATCATCTTTGGCGAAACTCATGCGGCCAACGGCGTCCGGCACGTCCAGGCCCAGGTTCTCGATGAAGCCCGCCGCCGCCACGAAACAGTCGAGTAACGGCGCGGAGGCCAGTTCGCCTTTAACCTTGTAATCGAAGCCTGGGCCAGCACTGGCGTCGCCGGCCAACGTTGCCAGAACGCGTTTTGATGACTCATAACTATCTAGCCATATCAATGGCTTACGACAGAAAGCTTGAAACAGGGTGCGCTTTACTGCCCACTCCGCGCGTATTGAAAGTTTCGCATTCGGTCGGCAGAGCTGGGCGTTTTCCCGGGGATCGAAACCGAGCACGACCCACGCGTCGATGCTCGGAATGTAGCCATGGCAGTGGAATTTCGCGCCGTTGATTTCGAAGGTCTGGCGATTTGGCTCGATGCCTTTGATAGGCCAGGCACCGGCGCGGAACCACAGATCTTCGATGGCATCGCAAAGCTCTTCATCCCGCTTGGCCGCCAGTTCGGTGACGGCCATGCGCTTCTGCACATCCGGGTGATCTCGCTCCAGCTCCTTGAGCTGTAACCCGGCCTTGGACATTGGCTGAATCAGTTGGCGGAAACGTTCATCCTGAGTGAACAAGCGGTGATAGCAGGCATTGAGCTGTTGGCGCTGCGCGTCGTTGATGCGCAGGTCGAACGGATTGCTGTCGACCTCCTCGTCAGCGCCGGGCGCTCGATGACTGAGGTTCTCGAAAGCCTGCAAACGCTCGAATCCCGCCAGGCTACGCACCATCGGCAGGATTCGCGAATGGAAGGTTCGCACCAATTCTCGCGCCTGTTTCAGGCTCAAGGCTCGACCCCAGAGTGAAAACAGCTCGATCAGCTTGTTGATGAAGTCCTTGCGCGATTCGCGGGTGAAGGTCACCACGGTCATCGAATCGAGCTCGAAGCCCAGATAGTGGGTCAACAATAGAATGCGCAGTACTAGCGTGGTCGACTTGCCCGCGCCAGCACCGGCCACCACGGAAGTCGAAGGCGTATCGCTGAAAATCATCTTCCACTGCGCCGCGCTTGGCTGAGCGTGTACGGGGAGTAAACGCGCAACATCAGCTTTGATGCGTTTCTTCAGCTCAGCCGTGAGCGGCAGGCGCCAGTCGTCAAACAGGTGATTGTCCACGCTTGGCGGACGATGCTCGGTGTTGCGGCTGTCGCGGATCAGCAGCACTTGCCGGCCTTCTTCAAACCCCTCGAGCTTTCCCTCTTTATAGCCGTACTCGACACCCGCAGTGTGGCCGCTACGAAAGCCATCCGCCTGACCATGTAGCCATGAAGCACGGTGTTGCGCGCGTAAGCGAGTCAGACCGTGACCGAAGAAACGCGCGGCCAGGCGCTTGATCCATGGCATCTCGGCCAATGGACGAAGTTCGGGAGGAAGTTCGGGGGTTTGTTGCGCCACGCTGACGGGCTCCAGTGGGGTAAGGCTATTGAGGGCTATGGTGGCTTTATTTAACGCGCAGTTCTAGCGAAATGCTTACACGTCATTGGTTTAGACGATGAATTGAAGGTGAGATGAGACGGGTTGGAATTTCTATTTCATCAACCTATTCGATCTTGATGCCGCAGTTTTTACGCTTTTTATCGATGTTTAGCTGATAGATGATCGCCGTCATAAACCACCGGTCTTGCGCCGGGTGCAGCCATCGCGCCCCGTCATGAACCTTTTGAGGAGACGATCATGCTTGAACTCAGACCTTTCAACTCGCTGGGCGGCGCCCATCATGGCTGGTTGGATGCCCATCACCATTTTTCGTTCGCCGAGTACTACGATCCACAACGCATGAACTGGGGCAATCTTCGGGTGTGGAATGATGACGTGATTGCCGCAGGCACCGGTTTCCCGCAGCACCCGCATCGCGACATGGAGATCATCACTTACGTGCGCGAAGGTGCAATTACCCACCAGGACAACCTTGGCAACAAGGGACGCACCGAGGCTGGCGACGTGCAGGTGATGAGTGCTGGCACCGGTATCGCGCACAGTGAATACAACCTGGAAGCCCGGGACACCAAAATCTTCCAGATCTGGATCTTGCCGACCGAAACCGGCGCCCCGCCGTCGTGGGGCGCGAAACCCTTTCCCAAAGGTCAGCGCGAAGGGTTTTTGACCTTGGCCAGCGGCAAAGATGGCGATGATCAGAGCCTGCGTATTCGCGCCGATGCACGCTTGGTGGCGGCGAATATCAAGGCCGGGGAAACGGCGGAATATCGTCTGGATGAGGGGCGCCGAGCTTATCTGGTTCCCGCTACGGGCGTGATTGAAGTCAATGGCTTACGCGCACAAGCTCGAGACGGTGTAGCGGTTGCAGATGAGCAGGTGCTGACGGTCACAGCGATTGAAGACAGCGAGATTGTGTTGGTGGATCTGGCTTGATTGCTTGAATTGCAGGCGTAAAAAAGGGCAACCGCAATGGTTGCCCGTTTTTTTGGCTTGGCAGCCCTTGTTTGTGGTGAAGGATTTCAGCTTATTTGCTGGAAATCGCGCCATCCACCAGAGCTTGGGCTTCAACCACCAATTGCTTGAGGTGTTCGTCGCTGATGAAGCTCTCGGCGTAAATCTTGTAGATGTCTTCGGTGCCTGACGGACGCGCCGCGAACCAGCCGTTTTCGGTCATCACTTTCAAGCCGCCGATCGCCTGATCATTGCCCGGTGCATGACTGAGAATGCTCTGCATCTTCTCGCCCGCCAGTTCAGTCGAGGTGACTTGCGCCGGTGACAACTTGCTCAGCAGCGCTTTCTGTTCCGGGTTGGCCTTGGCGTCTACACGCACCGAGAACGGCTCGCCCAGTTCATCGGTCAGCGCTTTATAGGCCTGGCTTGGATCGCGCCCGGTGCGAGCGGTCATTTCTGCCGCGAGCAGTGCCGGGATCAGACCGTCCTTGTCAGTGCTCCATACACCGCCGTCCTTGCGCAGGAACGAAGCACCAGCGCTTTCCTCGCCGCCAAAACCCAGCGAACCGTCGAACAAACCGTCGGCAAACCATTTGAAACCGACCGGCACTTCGTAAAGACGACGCCCCAGACGCTTGGCCACGCGATCGATCAGTCCGCTGCTGACCACGGTTTTACCCACGCCAGCATCGGCACGCCACTGCGGACGGTTCTGGAACAGATAATCGATGGACACCGCCAGATAGTTGTTCGGCGCAAGCAAGCCACCGGACGGGGTCACGATGCCGTGGCGATCATGATCCGGGTCGCAGGCAAACGCCACGTCAAAACGCTCCTTCAGACCGATCAAGCCTTGCATCGCATGGCTCGATGATGGGTCCATGCGAATCTGGCCATCCCAATCGACGGTCATGAAACGGAAGGTTGGATCGACTTGCTTGTTCACCACGTCCAGATCCAGACGATAGTGCTCGGCAATCGCCGACCAGTAGCGCACCCCTGCTCCACCCAGCGGATCGACACCCAGATGCAGTTTCGCATCACGAATGGCATCGAAGTCGATCACGTTGATCAGATCGGCAACGTAGGTATTCACGTAGTCGTGACGATGGGTGGTGCTGGCCTTGAGCGCCTGCTCGTAACTGACGCGTTTCACGCCAGCCAGTTTATTGGCCAGCAGCTCGTTGGCCTTGGCTTCGATCCACTTGGTGATGTGGGTGTCTGCCGGCCCGCCGTTGGTTGGGTTGTATTTGTAGCCACCGCTTTGTGGCGGGTTGTGCGACGGCGTGATGACGATGCCATCGGCCAGACCCGAAGTGCGGCCGCGGTTGTAGCAAAGAATGGCATGGGAAATGGCCGGCGTCGGCGTGTACTCGTCGCCCTCGGCGATCATCACGGTCACACCGTTCGCTGCCAGCACTTCCAGAGCGCTGGCGCCCGCAGGAGTCGACAGCGCGTGAGTGTCGATGCCGACAAACAGCGGCCCGGTGATTCCTTGAGCCTCGCGATACAGGCAGATCGCCTGGCTTATCGCCAACACGTGCCATTCGTTGAAACTCAGGTCGAAGGAACTGCCCCGATGCCCCGACGTGCCAAACGCCACGCGCTGCGTGGAAATGGAAGCGTCAGGCTGGCCGGTGTAATAAGCCGTTACCAGTCGCGGGATATCGACCAACAATTCTGCCGGTGCCGGTTTGCCCGCAAAAGGACTGAGTGTCATGCAAAACCTCTGAAATAGAGTGATTCAGGAATAGAGCGCAGTTTACTGGCAGTTTGACCGTAGTGCGATGGGATCTATCCGGATCCCTTCCGATGTTTTTTAACGTTAGCCCTCGGGTGCCAGACGCAATGCGTCGCCTAGCAGCCCGACGACATTGGCCAGATCGTGGTCACCATGGCTCAGCGGGCTCAAGCGCAGATGATGCGCATGCAAACCCTGCAGGCTGAACAATTCCCCGGGAGCAATGATGATCTGTTGCTTGAGCAGGCGCTGAAAGACATCGCCCATGTCCACCGGACGCAACGAGCGTACCCACACCGTCGCCCCGCCCTGCGGCTCGACAATCTGCAACGCGTCGCCCAGGCGCTCGCGCAATAACTGGATCAGTTGCGTCCTTCGCTCCTTGAGCATCCGCCGCAGTACCGACAAATGCTGGTCCAGCCGCCCGCCACCCAACAATCTCGCAATCGCTTTCTGGCGGATTGGCGACAAACGAAACGCACGCAACAGGAAATGGCGCTGCAACTCACTGCGCCAATGGTGCGACAGAACAAAACCGAAAGGCGCCTCTGCACCGATGAACTTCTCAAATGTGGAAAACACCAGCAACCGATCCGGGTCCAGCCAGTCGCGCAAGCGCTGGGAGTCGCCACCTTCATCGAGTTCGCTGTAGCAGTCGTTTTCCAGAACCCAGGTGCCATGACACCCGAGCAGATGGGCAATCGCCTGCCGATTGGTCGCAGACAGCAGGCTGCCCTGTGGCATGCTCAACGCTGAAGACAACAGGATCAGTCGCACTGGCTCGCTGTTGAGCAAAGACTCCAGACGCTGCGGATCAATCACCCCATTGGCAAGCAGCGGAAACTCGATGACGCGCACCTCGGCTGAGTCCAGCAGACGCAGGATCACCCAGTCACATGGCGACTCAACCACCACAGTTGCTCCACGCAACTCGAGTACCGAAATCAGAATTTCCAGTACCCCGCGCAAATCGGCGCCGATATAGACGTCATCGGCATTCCAGCAATTCACCGTAGACGAGGTGTAACGCGCAGCCAGCACGGTGCGCAATTCCAGCTCACCGCAAGGTTGCACCAGCATTTGCGGCTGGCGCGGATACTGGCGCAGCAGTTCCCGCTCAAGCATCAATAAAGGGCTGTCCAGTGGTTGCAGCGAAGCCGGGTCATCCGCACTCAGCACACACATCCCCGGACGCTTGGCATTGACATAGACGGTTTCAAGCATATCCCTGCCGCAACCCGGCAAGTCCAGCGTGGGCAGTGCTTGCGCGTAATAACCGGATTTGGCGATCGAATAGACCCGACCTTCCTTTTCCAGCAACGAATAGGCGTATTGGACGGTCGAAATCGACACATTCAGTCGATCAGCCAATTGCCGCAATGACGGCAAGCGCCCTGCCGCGCTGCTCCCTGCTTCCTCGATCAGCAGCGTCAGGTAGCGATAAACAGCCTGATAAACAAAGTCGTTTTCCCGCGATACTTTCACGAGCCGTCATCCATGGGCTGTGATTCAGGGGTAGGCGATTGGCTCACGGTCAGGCTTCCGCCGATCGATCGTTTGCAGGCTCGGCACCCGCCTCCTTCGCACTGGCGCTCTCGCCGGACGCAGGCAGCCGAAGGGACCCCATCGAGTAAAGACGCACAATCAATCTGACCGGCAACCCGCTGACGTCCGTCATCCATTTCAGCACTTGCTCGGGTGCATGCTGCCCTTGCATTGCCCGATGCAGATCCGGCAATGCCACCAACATGCCAGGATGGCAATTGCGCAGAAACCGTTCCAGCCCAGCGCCGCTATCATTAAACGGTGCAAACAACAGGCACGTCAGCTGGACATCGTTCAGATCGAAACTGGCCAAGAGGCAGCCTTCCGCCTGCGCGCGCAACTGCTGCGGATCCTGCAGATTGCCGAAATTGGCAAGCATCTGTTCGCAAACCGGCTCGGGGACCTGTTTGCGACGCATTGTTACCAAGCTGCTTTCCAGGTAGTCGCCGATTCCGGCCTGGTAGGTGCGCCCCTCGATGAATCGCGCCTGCATTCCTCGCAGATGCGCAGCTACCAGAGGATCTGCATACTCATCGTCACTTTGATACAGGCTCAGGTCATCCGCCTGGAACCCTAGGAAGTCACTGAGCAATGGCCAGCGCTCCTCGAGCTTGCCGACAATCATGTCGTTGATGTTTATGAAACCGGTGCGCCGACATGCTTCGAACTCACCCTCGGGTCGCCACATTACCCGCTCCTCTTCGGTGTAGAACTCGCGGTAGTAATCGCCCCCTAGCCCGTCGAGCAGCGGGAACAGCGCTTCAAAACCTGCGCAACTCACCAGCGGACCGGCAATGGCGGCTTTTTGCACGGCACGACTCAAGCCGTCGAGAAAGTGCTTCTGGCGGTGCAACGACTCACTGCCGATCATGGCATCGACACCGTTGTTCCAGCGGGCGATCTGACCGTAGTACTCGGCAGTGGCCAAATAGGCGTCATCCCACAATTCGAGCGCTTCGCTGTAGGTTCTGCGATGACCGAGCAGCAGAAGATTAAGTCGGTTGGTCTCACGCCCCTCTTCGCAGATCGGTGCCTGATGGTCGAATGGCAGGACCTGGCGATGATCCAGCATCAACAGCTCGACCCGAGGATCGTCATAGAGGAACAGCGCCCCGTAGCTGCGGTGCATGTTCTGCATTGCCATGGAACTGTTGCCGTTCCAGCGCCAAGTCGCCACGCGCAGTTGAAACGTCCCGGGGGCACGCCCGGCGATACTCAACTGCGCTGCCCGCAGCAGGGCCAATGTGTAACAGCTGTCCCGCGACCCGGTCTGGTTAACCAGTACCTTGAAATGACCGATGTTCTCCATGCCGCCAGCAGCCACCGCCAGTCGCTGGATCAGCAACTGCAATGCCGTACGTTCGGCTCGTGAGAAGAAACTCAGCAAACGTTGCAATACTTGCTGGTAGACATAATTCATTGCCTGATCATGGATCGTGCTCATCGGTATTTACCCGGTATAAAAGTTTTATTGCGCGCAGCCAGAACATCGACCGCAAGACAATTCATCAATAAGTTATAGACGCTCAGATGCTAACACTTACAATTTCGTAGTTATTTGAAACATTTGAACCAAAAAAACTCGACAATTCTCGCAAGACAACCTCAAGCGACTGTAATCGTTGGATATTTTTTATGGTTAAATATTCCTAGGAAACTTCCCACAAGGTCCCACGACAAGTGATTACAAGATAAAGAGAACGCATTTCGGAATAGCCCTACAGCAATTAAACAGATATTGACGCGTTTAACAAAGCTGGGAGCTATATGTCGAAAAGGATAAATTGAATGCACAGCCATGGCTCATTCCTTGAGATGAAAGTAATCACTCAATTATCAGGGCTTACATGGCGATTAAAAGATACAGATCGGGAGCAAAAACCAGTTCAGTTGCTGAACGGATCGCGGATCAGGCATCGGGGATGCTTTGCATTTCAGAGGAAATAAACACACAAGAGTCCGTGGGGCCACGGACTCTGATTACCATCGTTACGCCGGTTCGACTTGCAGGGCGACCCGTTCGCGGCATGGACATTCGTCCATGTAGCGATGCGCTTCGACGAACTCGCTGAACGGGAACACCCGGGTCTTGAGCGGTAGCAACACGCGGTCAGCGGTCAACTGGTTGATATCACGCAGGGCACGTTGCAGAGCGACGTGATCCTGGGCAATGCCCAGTTCCGGCTTGCCGGTGAAGTTGCCAATGCAGTGCACGAAGAACTGGATGTTCTTCTGGAACGCTGCACAGGCCGGGAACGGCGTCTGGTTACCACCCTGCAAGCCGTACAAAACAAGGCTGCCACGCGGCGCCAGTACATCACCAAGCAGCGACATCTGCGGGCCACCAAGGCCGTCGAAGACTACGTCGACGCCACGGTTGTCGGTGATCTTGTTGATTCGCATCAACAGATCTTCCTCTTCGGTGACAATCACCTTTTCCGCGCCCAGAGACAGCAGGTACTCGCGCTCTCCCGCCTCTTTGGTGGCGGCAATGACCCGCACACCCATGGCCTTGCCCAACTGTACAAACGAAGGGCCGGCGCAATGGCTGGCGTCAGTGACCAGGGCAAACTGCCCGGGTTTGACCCGTGCCAAATCGGCGTAAGCGAAATAGGCGATCAACAGCGGCGTGTAATGCACACTGGCTTCGATCGGGCTGAGCACATCCGGATAACGGGTCAGCGCGGTACGCGGCAGCACGATCGACTCGCCGTAGACCGGGTAGTCGTTCGGACTTTCGGCCGGGAAACTGGCGACCTTGTCACCGACAGACAAGTCTTCGACATCAGCGCCGATCGCCGTAACCACACCGGCCATTTCATGGCCGAGGCCTGATGGCAGACGTGCTTGGGACGACGCCAGGTTCTGACGCCAGAGCGTGTCGTACCAGCTGATGCCGATTGCTTCGACACGCACCTGCACTTCGCCAGGACCTGGCTGAGCGGCCGCATGCTCTTCGCATTTGAGCACCTCGGCCGGACCAAACTTGTGAAAACGGATCGTGCGGGACATCGCAAACCTCGTCAAAGTAACCTCTAATGCCACGAACTCTATCTGGGCTTTTAACCCAAGACTATCAGTGGCTATTAATAGTCGACATGCCTGTCATTGATTCCGCAGTATGGGCGGTATTGGCAAAATCCATGAAAAACTGCTGCCACCGTTTGAGTAAAGCTGAATTTTCCGGTGCAGAGTACCAGCCTTTCCCCGTAAGATTCATGCCGGCCATTGTTCTCATATGGCCGCCCTCGTCAAGCTTGATGACTCTGCCAGGACTCCAGATGAATCGTAATGACCTGCGTCGTGTCGACCTGAACCTGTTGATCGTATTCGAAACATTGATGCATGAACGCAGTGTGACCCGCGCCGCCGAGAAGCTGTTCCTCGGCCAGCCGGCGATCAGTGCGGCGCTCTCGCGCCTGCGCAGCCTGTTCGATGATCCCTTGTTCGTACGCACCGGCCGGAGCATGGAACCGTCCGCCCGCGCGGTGGAAATCTTCGCCCTGCTCTCGCCTGCCCTCGACTCGATTTCGACCGCCGTCAGCCGTGCGGCAGAATTCAACCCGGCCACCAGTACTTCGGTATTTCGGATCGGTTTGTCGGATGACGTCGAATTTGCCTTGCTGCCGATGCTGCTAAAACGCCTGCGCGCCGAATCGCCGGGAATTGTGCTGGTGGTGCGCCGGGTCAACTACATCCTGATGCCGGGCCTGCTGGCCTCCGGCGAAATCTCGATCGGCGTCAGCTACACCACCGACTTGCCGGCCAACGCCAAGCGCAAAGTGCTGCGCCGCAGCGCGCCCAAGCTGTTGCGCGCCGACACCGTGCCGGGGCCGCTGAGCCTCGACGATTATTGCGCCCGCCCCCACGCACTGGTGTCGTTTGCCGGCGACCTCAGCGGCTTTATAGATGAAGAACTGGAGAAACTCGGCCGCAAACGCCACGTGGTACTGGCCGTGCCGCAGTTCAATGGTTTGAGCACACTACTGGCCGGAACCGACATTGTCGCGACCGTGCCGGACTATGCCGCCGATGCACTGACGTCTGCTGGTGGCGTTCGCGCAGAAGATCCGCCGTTGCCGACGCGCACGTTCGAACTGCACATGGCGTGGCGTGGTTCGCAGGATAATGATCCGGGCGAGCGTTGGCTGAGGTCGCGGATTCAGATGTTTTTTGGGGATCCGGATAGCCTTTAACTTCCAGCCAACTGTCTCCCTATTCTCCGCTGAGTCGAAGCACCGCAAACCAGCAAAGCCCCGCTTCAAGGGGCTTTGTCTTGAAAGGACGAATGCATGCTCGACAAGTGAGCGAGACCGGAACAATTCAATATATTCCCGTGCTGAGCCCTGAGGGGCTAATGACCTTCAGCTTCACCCAAGTCACAAGGACGTACTGATGCTCCCTTTGCTACAGAACCTTTGCGCGAATGCAATATGTCGCTCCATTCGCGCCTTGGTGCTGGTCAGTTTCACGCTGCTCGGCAGCGGATGCGCGATGTTTTCGAACACCACAACGTTAAAAACGGATCTGCCCGCTCGATTCAGTGTCTTCACCACCGCGCATTACAGTCCCTTACTCGGAGGCGTGTGCTTGTTGCCCGAGGATTACGCTGGAGATCCCGAGCCTGATAAAAAGCGCTTCTACAGTGAGTCCCATCCCGCGCCCTTCACCTCCACCTTCGAAGTAAACGTGAGTTACAACGTCGCCGACTGCTTGCCGGTTCTGAGTGGCTTCACTTTCTTGATCCAGGGGCAGCGACAACACGGACAAAACGAAAAAGAGTACGGCACGTCCACTGTCTTTTTGGAGGTTGAGACTTTCCTGAGGGAAGACGAGGAACTCGCCACCCGAATTGACGAGCAAGTGCTTGAGGTACGCTGTTATTGGCGAGGGCCGGCGCGTGACAGTGGTGCAAGACAGCAACTCAAATGTTTTGGGGTGGACGCAAACGGAAAGGAACGTAAGGGCCCACAGTTAGGCGTTCTGAAAAACAGGCAGCTTCAGGGCTTGACGTTGCGATTGCAGGTCAGTGTTATGGAAGCTAACGACCCTAGTTGATCGCTGCCTGCGGTCTCGAATTCAGATGCTTTTCGGGGACTTGAAAAGTCTCTGATCGACAGGTCTGCTCAACCTGATTGAAAGCCCGGGAATTGCTCCCGGGCTTTTTCGTTCGTCCGGCGCTTTTCATTTTTGTGTGACAGATCCCGTTTCAGGGCTCCCGCTAAGCTCAGCAGCGGTGTTAGTTTGTGAGAGTGGTGTCTCAACGTTGAGACACGCCTTACTCACTGCCCTGCAAAGGAATGCCCTTCGTAATGAATTTCCCTTTCAAGCAATTGGCTGCCACCACGTTGATGCTGGCCGGTCTTTCCGTATTCACTGCGCCCGCTCAGGCCAATATCACCCCGCAGCAAAGCGCTGAAATCCTCAAAACCTTCAGTGCCAATAAGACTACGGATTTCCGTCAGTTCCTCGGCAGCGTGGCCAAGAGCGATCTGGCGAAAACAGCCAATATCGGCCCGGCCATTAGCGCTTTCCTCGACAAAAAGACGCTGACCGCTGAGCAGCAAAACGAGATCTATCGCCTGCTCGGCATTTACGCACGCGTGAAGTACAGCGCGGCAGCCACCGAGACTCTGCGCGAGCTGGTGGAGATCCCGACCTTTCGCAAGGATGGCGTTGCCCAGCACGACAATCCGGAATTCATCAAGATCGCTGAGAAGATCAAGGACCTGGCCAAGTCCTTCAACCTGAATTTCCGCAACATCGACAATCGCGTTTACGAGATTTCCCTGGAAGGCTCAGGCGATGAGGTGGTCGGCATTCATGCTCATGCCGACGTGGTGCCGGTGACGCCGGAGAACTGGGTCTTGAAGGACGGTACGCGTCTGGACCCGTTCAAGATCACCCTGATCGGCGATCGGATGTATGGCCGCGGCACCGAGGATGACAAGAACGGCATCGTAGTAACGATGTATGCGATGAAGGTGATCAAGGAAGAAAAGCTGCCACTGGCACGTAATTTCAAGCTGTTGGTGGACACCACCGAAGAAACCACTGGCGACGCCATCCCGTATTACTTCGAACGCAATCCGACACCCAATTACAACCTGGCGCTGGATGGCGGTTACCCGGTGGTGATTGCCGAGAAAGGCTACGGCACGGTCATGGCCAACTTTGCCAAGCGCAAGGCTGAGGGCAAAGGCGCGGAAATCATCTCGATGACAGGCGGCCTGGCGACCAACCAGATTCCTTCTGCGTCCGTCGCGACGCTGATTACGGACAAACCTGCCGAACTCGTCGCCAGCCTGCAAAAGGCCGGCGACGAATATGCCAAACGCAATGGCGGCAACTTCGAAGTCAGCGCCAAGGTCGACGGCAAGGACGTGAAGTTGACGGTGACCGGTGTGTCCGCGCACTCCTCCGAGCCCGAGTCCGGGGTCAACCCGGTAGCGCGGATGCTCGACTTCATCAATGGCCTTGATGGCAAGGTCGCGCTCAAGCACAACCATATTACCGACGCCGCACGCTACGCCGCTGACAACTGGGGTCTGGATTACCTGGGCAACAAACTCAATGTCGGCTTCTCCGATGCCTTCATGGGGCCACTGACAACGTCGCTGACCTACGTCGGCATGGATGACAAAGCGTTTAAACTGGCTGTCAACCTGCGCGTGCCGAAAGGCAAGTCGCCGGAGAAGCTCAAGGCCGAAATCGCCGAGAAACTCGCGGCATGGAGCAAAAAAAGTCATGTGGCCGTCGCCTTCGACTATTCGATCGCCGAGCCGATGTACCGTAATCCCGAGGGCGAGTGGGTCAAAGCGCTGCTGGCGGTTGCCACTGAAAACCTGGGCATGAAACACGAGTTCGGCACTTCCGCCGGCGCGACCTCGGTGCATGAATTGCCCAATGGCGTGCAATTCGGTCTGGCCCGGCCAGAGGTCAAGTACACCGGTCACACCGACGGTGAATTCAAGACCGTGGAGCAATTCCAACTCGATCTGCAGATCGTGACGGAAATGATTGGCCGGATCGGCCAGCTGCCGAAGCTCTAATGTGCGTGTGGCGAGGGAGCGAACTCCCTCGCCACCGCTCATAAATCCCCCCGCAGCTCACCTCCACAACACTGCTTTCAACAGTAAAGATAGATAATGGCAAAGTGCCGTGACAAATTTGGTAATAAAGTTTAACTTAGCGCGCCCCGCCAGAT
This sequence comes from Pseudomonas sp. NPDC098747, assembly GCF_044760045.1. NCBI lineage: Bacteria > Pseudomonadati > Pseudomonadota > Gammaproteobacteria > Pseudomonadales > Pseudomonadaceae > Pseudomonas > Pseudomonas sp. NPDC098747. The sequence continues at coordinate 143,958 of NZ_JBIWAL010000004.1, forward strand.
GGAAGGTCGGGTTTCAGCACTCAGTTAAGGAAAACGATGGCAATGGTCTATTGTCGTGCTTGCGCCAAGGAGCTTCACGAAACGGCGCTCAACTGCCCCCAATGCGGGGCTGGCCAGCAGGCCTTTGTGCCGCAAACGCAAGCCGAGGCCCCTTGGCTGGCCATCGTTTCACTGATCCTCGGGATCATCTGCGCACTCACCCTGTTTGATGACTCTGAATGGGACAGTGAGACGATCCTCGGTGTGGGGGTTCTCTGCATCGCAGGTCTCGCTTGCGGAATCATCTGCATCAACCAAAAACACTCAGGAAAAAACCTCGCGATCGCCGGCATTATTTTGTCAGGCCTTACTGCGTTCGTTTTGTTCTGTCTATCGATTGAATAATTTTAGGGAAAAAATATGAGCATGGTTTTCTGCCGCGGTTGCGCCAAGGAAATAAGCACACTGGCCGCGGCTTGCCCACAGTGCGGGGCGCCTCAAGCAGCCCAACAGTCCTATGCAAATGGCCCGGCCATTACGACGGGTAATCCATACATCGAAGCGTTGAAGAACTACGTCGTGTTTCAAGGGCGCGCCACTCGCCGTGAATACTGGATGTTCATTCTGATCAACCTAGGGATCTCCATCGTCTTCGGTGTCATAGATGCCATGCTGAACACCAATGGCCTGCTGTACAACCTCTACAGCCTGGCAGTATTCCTGCCAGCTCTCGCGGTAGGCGTACGCCGTATGCACGACACCGATCGCAGCGGCTGGTGGATCTTGCTGCCAATCGTCAACATCGTGTTCCTGGCGCAAGACAGCCAGCCGGGCCCGAATCGTTTCGGTAAGAACCGCAAAGGCGACAACTGATACACATCGGCATGTAGCTGATCGAGACGGCCTTCATGGCCGTCTCTTTGTTTCTGAAATCCGTACTTGTCCAAGTTGCTACATCTTTACTGGCCGCGTAAAACAGAAATGTCATGAAGATATTGATAGCCCCCTAACGAAAGGTGCATGCTAGAGGGCTCGTTCGGGTCTTATATCATTCCGAATGATAGTTACCTTCGCGTCATTCGATTCGTTTGCTACCTACCCGCCGAGCATCATCCGCCCATCTTCAATACTTGGCGGATGCATTCCATGGAACAGTCACTCAAACATTTGCGCTTCCCGTTGGCCTTGTTGGCCGTACTGGTGATGAGCGCTTGCGGCAAGAATCCGGAAACCGCCGCCGCCCCACCCGCTGCCAAAGTCAGCGTGGCCAAGGTGCTGGAACAACCGGTCAACGAGTGGGACGAATTCACCGGGCGTCTCGAAGCGCCGGAAACCGTTGAAATCCGTCCACGTGTCTCCGGCCAGATCGACCAGGTTGCTTTCACTGAAGGCGCACTGGTCAAGAAAGGTGACCTGCTGTTCCAGATCGACCCGCGTCCATTCCAGGCTGAGGTCCGCCGCCTCGAAGCTCTGGTTGCACAATCGCGCGCCAACGCGACCCGCAGTGAAAACGAGGCCGGCCGTGGTGAACGTCTGCGTGCCAGTAACGCGATCTCCGCCGAACTTGCCGACTCGCGCACCAGCGCCGCGCAAGAAGCCCGCGCCGCCGTGGGTGCACTGCAAGCGCAACTGGATCTGGCCAAGCTGAACCTGAGCTTCACCCGCGTTACCGCGCCAATCAGCGGTCGCGTCAGCCGTGCCGAGATCACCGCCGGCAATCTGGTAACCGCCGACACCTCGCCTCTCACCACCGTGGTCTCTACCGACAAGGTCTACGCCTACTTCGACGCTGACGAACGTGTGTTCCTCAAATACACCCAACTCGCCCGTCAGGGTCAGCGCGGAGCCACCACCCCGGTGTACATGGGTCTGTCCAATGAAGAGGGCAATCCGCACCTGGGCCAGATGAACTTCGTCGACAACCAGGTCAATCCGAAAACCGGCACTATCCGTGGCCGCGCGGTATTCGACAACAGCGATGGCACCTACACCCCAGGCCTGTATGCACGCCTGAAACTGGTGGGCAGTGGCACCTACGACGCCATGTTGATCAACGACGAAGCCGTCGGTACCGATCTGGGCAAGAAATTCGTGCTGGTCATGGATGCGGACAACAAAACCGTTTACCGCGCCGTCGAACTCGGCCCGAAAATCGAAGGCCTGCGCATCGTCCGTAGCGGCCTGAACAAGGACGACACCATCATCGTCAAGGGTCTGCAACGCGTACGCCCTGGCTCACCGGTCACTCCAGAAGTCGTGCCGATGGCCAGCGAGCAAACCATCGCGGCACTCGCACAACAACGTCAAGCGCTGGAAGCCAGCAACCTGCCTAAAGTCGCCCCTGCCAAAGGCGCGTCTGGCTCGGTTGTGAAGCTGGCCGCTACGACCCCACGCGGTTAAGGGACGACAACTCCGATGAATTTTTCCCAATTCTTCATTTCACGGCCGATCTTCGCAGCGGTACTGTCGCTGTTGATCCTGATCGCCGGTGCGATTTCGCTGTTCCAGTTGCCGATCAGCGAATACCCGGAAGTCGTGCCACCGACCGTGGTGGTGCGTGCAAACTTCCCGGGCGCCAACCCAAAAGTCATCGGTGAAACCGTGGCAGCTCCTCTGGAGCAAGCCATCACCGGCGTTGAGAACATGCTTTACATGTCCTCGCAATCGACCGCTGACGGCAAGATTACCCTGACTATCACCTTCGCCCTGGGTACTGACCTGGACAACGCGCAGGTGCAGGTGCAGAACCGGGTAACCCGGACCGAGCCGAAACTTCCCGAGGAAGTGACGCGCATTGGTATCACCGTCGACAAGGCTTCGCCTGACCTGACCATGGTTGTGCACTTGACCTCGCCGGACAAGCGTTACGACATGCTCTACCTGTCCAACTACGCGATCCTCAACATCAAGGATGAGCTCGCTCGTCTGGGCGGTGTCGGTGATGTGCAACTGTTCGGCATGGGCGATTACTCGCTGCGAGTGTGGCTTGATCCAAACAAAACCGCTTCGCGCAATCTGACGGCTACCGATGTGGTTACCGCCATTCGTGAGCAGAACCGCCAAGTGGCTGCCGGCCAGCTGGGTGCACCCCCTGCGCCGACTGCGCAGAGCTTCCAGTTGTCGGTCAACACTCAGGGCCGTCTGGTCACTGAAGAAGAGTTCGAGAACATCGTCATTCGTGCAGGTGACGACGGTGAAATCACTCGACTCAAAGACATCGCGCGGATTGAACTGGGTTCCAGCCAATACGCATTGCGTTCGCTGCTGAACAATCAGCCGGCGGTGGCTATCCCGATCTTCCAGCGTCCAGGTTCCAACGCCATCGATATTTCGAACGACGTTCGGGCAAAGATGGACGAGTTGAAGAAAGGTTTCCCGCAGGGCATGGATTACAGCATCGTCTATGACCCGACGATCTTCGTGCGCGGTTCCATCGAAGCGGTGGTTCACACTCTCTTCGAAGCGCTGATCCTCGTGGTGCTGGTAGTGATCCTGTTCCTGCAAACCTGGCGCGCCTCGATCATTCCGTTGGTGGCGGTGCCGGTATCGTTGATCGGTACGTTTGCGGTGATGCACCTGTTCGGCTTCTCGCTCAATGCGCTGTCGCTGTTCGGCCTGGTATTGGCCATCGGTATCGTGGTGGACGACGCCATCGTGGTGGTGGAGAACGTTGAGCGAAACATCGAGCTCGGACTGACACCGATCGAGGCCACCAAGCGCGCCATGCGTGAAGTGACCGGACCGATCGTTGCCACGGCGCTGGTGCTGTGTGCGGTGTTTATTCCAGCAGCGTTCATCTCCGGCCTCACTGGTCAGTTCTATAAGCAGTTCGCACTGACCATCGCGATCTCGACCGTGATCTCGGCGTTCAACTCGCTGACCCTGTCGCCGGCACTGGCCGCGGTATTGCTGAAAAGTCATGACGCACCGAAAGACCGTTTCTCGAAAGTGCTCGACAAGATCTTCGGTGGCTGGTTGTTCCGTCCGTTCAACCGTTTTTTCGAACGTGCCAGTAATGGTTACGTCGGCACTGTAGCGCGGGTTATCCGCAGCAGTGGCATCGCCCTGATCTTGTACGCAGGCCTGATGGTGCTGACCTTCTTCGGGTTCTCGCACACCCCGACCGGTTTCGTACCCGGCCAGGACAAGCAATACCTGGTGGCTTTCGCGCAATTGCCGGACGCTTCGAGCCTGGATCGCACCGAAGACGTGATCAAGCGCATGTCCGATATGGCGCTGAAACAGCCAGGCGTGGAAGCCGCCGTGGCGTTCCCGGGACTGTCGATCAACGGTTTCACCAACAGTCCGAACGCCGGCATCGTGTTCGTGACCCTGAAACCGTTCAACGAACGTAAAGACCCGAGCATGTCTGCTGGTGCAATTGCCGGTGCCCTGAACGGCCAGTTCGCAGAAATTCAAGAGGCGTACATGGCGATCTTCCCGCCACCGCCGGTACAGGGTCTGGGCACCATTGGTGGTTTCCGCCTGCAAATCGAAGACCGGGGCAACCTGGGCTACGACGAGCTGTACAAAGAAACCATGAACATCATCAACAAGAGCCACGGCGTGCCGGAACTGGCTGGCCTGTTCACCAGTTATACCGTGAACGTGCCGCAGGTCGATGCAGCTATCGACCGCGAGAAAGCCAAGACTCACGGCGTGGCGGTCAGCGACATCTTCGACACCCTGCAGATTTACCTGGGTTCGCTGTATGCCAACGACTTCAACCGTTTCGGACGTACCTATCAGGTCAACGTTCAGGCCGAGCAACAGTTCCGCCTCGAATCCGACCAGATCGGTCAACTGAAAGTGCGTAACAACAAAGGCGAAATGATCCCACTGGCGACCTTCATCAAGGTCAGCGACACCTCGGGGCCGGATCGCGTGATGCACTACAACGGCTTCATCACCGCGGAAATCAACGGTGCGGCAGCCCCCGGCTACAGCTCCGGCCAGGCCGAAAAAGCCATCGAGAAATTGCTCAAGGAAGAACTTCCGAACGGCATGACCTACGAATGGACCGACCTGACCTTCCAGCAGATTCTGTCCGGTAACACCGCGCTGTTCGTGTTCCCGCTCTGCGTACTGCTGGCGTTCCTGGTACTCGCGGCTCAGTACGAAAGCTGGAGCCTGCCACTGGCAGTGATCCTGATCGTACCGATGACCCTGCTGTCGGCCATCACTGGTGTGATCATCTCCGGCGGTGACAACAACATCTTCACCCAGATCGGACTGATCGTACTGGTGGGACTTGCGTGTAAGAACGCGATTCTGATCGTCGAGTTCGCCAAGGATAAACAGGAAGAAGGCCTCGACCCGCTCGCCGCGGTACTGGAAGCCTGCCGTCTGCGTTTGCGGCCGATCCTGATGACCTCCTTCGCGTTCATCATGGGCGTGGTGCCACTGGTGTTCTCCAGCGGTGCCGGTGCAGAGATGCGTCATGCCATGGGTGTGGCGGTGTTCTCCGGGATGCTCGGGGTGACCTTCTTCGGTCTGTTGCTGACGCCAGTGTTCTACGTACTGATTCGTAACTTTGTCGAACGCGGCGAAGCCCGCAAAGCGGCCAAGACCATGAAACTGGAGGCGCAACAATGAGTCTGAAAGTCTTCCTGCCGAGTCTGCTGGTGCTGGCCTTGAGCGCCTGCGCCGTCGGCCCCGACTACAAGACCCCGGCGACGGAGGCGGCCAACATCACGTCCGCCACCGACGGCGCCAACGGTCAGAAGAACTTTGACCGTGCGAAGTTCGAAGGCATCTGGTGGCAGCAATTCGACGATCCGACCCTTAACCAGTTGGTGACGCAATCGCTGCAAGGTAACCGTGAATTGCGTGTGGCGTTTGCCCGCTGGAAAGCGGCGCGGGCGATCCGCGATGACGCCAGCAATGACATCATGCCGACCATCACCAGCCGCGCCAGCAGTGACCTGGCCAAGGGGCAAATCCCCGGCCAGACCACCAACCGGGTCAGCAGTGAACGCTATGACCTGGGCCTGGACATGGCCTGGGAACTGGACTTGTTCGGGCGCATTCAGCGCAATCTGGAAGCCAGCGATGCCGATCAGCAGGCCGCCGAAGCCGATCTTTACCAACTGCAAGTCACCATGATTGCCGAACTGGTAGACGCCTACGGTCAACTGCGTGGCGCACAGCTGCGGGAAAAGATCGCAGTGGCCAACCTGAACAACCAGCAGGAGTCACGCAAGATCACCATCAGCCTGCGTGACGCCGGCGTTGGCGATCAGCTCGATGTCGAACGTGCCGATGCGCGTCTGGCCTCGGTCGAAGCCAGCGTGCCGCAACTGCAAGCCGAGCAGGTTCGTCAGAAAAACCGTATCGCCACCCTGCTGGGTGAGCGGCCGGACAAACTGACCGTCGACTTGAGTCCGAAAGACTTGCCAGCGATTGCCAAAGCCTTGCCAATCGGTAATCCCGGCGAGCTGCTGCAACGTCGTCCGGACATCCTCAGTGCCGAACGCCAACTGGCTTCTGCCACGGCGCGAATTGGCGTGGCGAAAGCAGACCTGTTCCCACGGGTCAGCCTCAGCGGTTTCCTCGGCTGGACAGCCGGGCGTGGTTCGCAGATCGGTTCCTCGGCGGCCAACGCCTGGGCATTGGGCCCAAGCATCACTTGGGCGGCGTTCGACCTCGGCAGCGTGCGGGCCCGTTTGCGCGGTGCTGATGCCGATGCCGAAGGCGCCTTGGCGACCTACGAGCAACAAGTGCTGCTGGCATTGGAAGAGTCGGAAAACGCCTTCAGCGATTACGGCAAACGTCAGCAACGCCTGATCTCGCTGATTCGCCAGAGTGAATCGAGCCGCAAGGCTGCCGACTTGGCAGAGATTCGCTATCGCGAAGGCACCACTGACTTTCTCGTGCTGCTCGATGCCCAGCGTGAACGACTGAATGCCGAAGACAGTCAGGCCCAGGCCGAAGTGGATTTGTACCGCGGCATTGTCGCGATCTACAAAGCCCTCGGCGGCGGCTGGCAGCCGGAGACGGTCGCCAGCAAGTAATCATTAATTGTTAAAGAGCTCCTTTGGTTGGCCGCAACCAACCAATTTTTTGCCCCGCGTATCATTCGGTCGCGGGGCTTTTTTGTGCCTGTTGAAAATGACTAACATTCCCTGTGAGAGCGTTTTGGGCACACTCATCAAAGTGACTCCTGCAAGCGTAGACACTGCATCGAAAGCCTGAAGCCTCACAAAGTCGACAGAACTTGTAGGCCGATTCGCATGCCAAGGGTTTGACTCGCGGCCCGAGCTGACCGAAGCTTGCCGCTCTGTTCAAGTACACCAGTTTTCGGAAACCCGCATGCCTCAGTCTCGCCGCTATCTGCTTATCTGCCTTGGCCTTGTGCTTATTGTCGTCGTGGCGTGGCTAGCCTTGCGCAGCACCACGCCGGTCATTCCAGACGCGATCAAGCACGGCTACAGCGAGGCGCTGGGCGCTGCCCGAGCCGGCGAACCGGGGGCGGCACGTCGGCTGTATCAGCAATTGGCCCGGCCGGATATTTCGGTCAAGCGACGCGTCTGGCTGCACGGCGAACTGGCCAATTACCCGAGCCCACAGGCGTTGAAACTCGCCGATGCGGATCTGCAGCACGAAGCACCCGAGGTGCGGCTGGCAGCGATCAAAAGTGTGGTTGGGCTAGTGCCTGGCGGGCAACGCAGCCTGTTGCTGGGGCCGATGCTTGATGATGCAGAGCCGAGCGTTCGGTTTGCCGCGATCAACGCCCTGCTCGGCCTGACCCCGGATGAACTGGGGCTGTATTTTGCACCGTTGCAGCAGGCAATTGATGGCTGGGAGCAAACACTTAAGGATCAACCGCCGAGTGCCGCTGCTTACGCGCAACTGGCGCGCCTCTATCTGCATAACGCCGAACTGAAACAGGCACAGCAAGCATTGGAGAATACGCTGCGCCTGGACCCCGGCAACCTGCCGGCGCTGGTGATGCAGATCGATGTGCTCGACCGCCAGGGCCAGACCGACGCCGCCCGGCAGTTGCTCGCCAAAAAGCTTAAAGCCCAGCCTGACTCCGCCTATCTGCAACATGCCCTGGGTCTGTGGTTGCTGCACCACGGTCAGCGTGAATACGCCCTGCTCGGTTTGTCCAAAGCGGTGGAACTGGAGCCGGACAACAAGGATTACCGCTACGACCTCGCCACCACTCTACACAGCGCAGAGGAGCTGGAAGCGGCGCAAAACCAGTTGCAGGAAATCGTCCAGCGCCATCCGGCCGATCGCAAGGCACGGGTTCTGCTGATCAACTATTGGAAGGAAAGCGGACAGTTGCAGAACGTGCAGATTCTGCTAGCCCAGCTTGAACAGTTAAACCCCGACGATCCAGCAATACAGCAAGGTCTTTGAGACTGATGCTGTACGGTGGTGAGGGGAATCTCCAATCATCATGAAAGAAAAAGCGGAACTGCCATCACGGCTACGGGTCAAGTAAACAGGCAGCCCACACAAGACGGTTGCCGCGCTTCCCCTAGTCATGAGAGGGCATTTTTTGTCTACATTTAACGAGTTGATCAGTGAAAAAGCCGCCACCGGAGTCGAAGGCCTGGATGACATCCTCGCCGGTGGCTTGTCTCGCGGTCATGTATTTTTGCTGGAGGGTGAGCCCGGTACCGGCAAAACCACGGTCGCTTTGCATTTTCTGATGGCCGGCGCGAAAGCCGGCGAACGCTCGTTGTACATCACGCTGTCGGAAACCGAGCGTGAACTGCGCCAAGGTGCGCTGTCCCACGGTTGGGAGTTGCCCGAAAACATTCACATTTTCGAGCTGACGCCGCCGGAAAGCCTGCTCAATGCCGAGCATCAGCAGAGTCTGCTGTATTCCTCCGATCTGGAGTTGGGCGAAGCCACCAAGCAGATATTTGAAGCGGTCGAACGCTTCAAGCCGACCCGGGTCGTCCTCGACAGCCTGTCGGAGATCCGGCTGCTGGCGCAAAGCTCGCTGCGCTATCGCCGGCAGATTCTGGCGATCAAGCATTATTTCGTACGCTATAACGCGACGGTCCTGCTGCTCGATGACCTGACCACCGAATCCCTCGACAAAACCGTGCACAGCGTCGCCCACGGGGTGGTTCGTCTTGAAGAACTGACACCCAACTATGGCGCCGAGCGTCGGCGTGTGCGGGTGGTCAAATACCGCGGACAAAAATATCGCGGTGGCTATCACGACTTCACCATCATGGCTGACGGCGTACACGTGTTCCCGCGCCTGGTCGCCGCCGAGCACCGCGGTGACTATCCGCGCCACCAATTGTCCAGCGGCATCAAGGAAATGGATGATTTGCTCGGGGGCGGCATCGAAACCGGCTCCAGCACGCTGATTCTGGGCCCGGCGGGCACAGGCAAATCGCTGATATCGATGATCTTCGCCGCCGCAGCCGTTGAGCGCGGAGGAAAAGCTGCGCTGTTCATCTTCGACGAAGAGCTGGAGCTGCTGTTCGAGCGAATGAAAAACATTGGCATCGATCTCAAGGCTTTGCGCGCCACCGGTAACCTGTTGATCGAGCAAGTCGACGCCGCCGAGTTGTCGCCCGGGGAGTTCTCCCATCGCGTACGCCGCTGCGTTGACGAAGGGCAGATCAAAACCGTGATCATCGACAGTATTAACGGCTATCAGGCGGCAATGCCTGAAGAAAAAGCCTTGGTGCTGCACATGCACGAATTGTTGCTGTACCTCAACCGCAAAGGGGCCGCGACATTCATGACGGTCGCCCAGCACGGTCTGGTCGGCGACATGCAAGCCCCGGTCGACATTACGTACCTGGCCGACTCGGTGATTCTGTTGCGCTACTTCGAGGCCGTCGGCAAAGTCCGGCGCGCCATCTCCATTATCAAGAAGCGCACCGGCAGCCACGAATCGACGATTCGCGAATACCTTATTTCGACGCAAGGCTTGGTTATCGGCGAACCGCTGGAGGCCTTTCAGGGTGTGCTTCGTGGCGTCCCGACCTACCTCGGTGAGAAAAAACCGCTGTTGCAGGAAAGCTTATGACCGTCTCGGTGCCGCTTGCCGAACGGGCGCTGATTCTGGCGCCCTTGGGTCGCGACGGCCAAATTGCGCTGATGATTCTCAACGAGGCTGGGTATGGCGGCCTCATCACGCCGAATCTCGCCACGCTGTGCACGCAGTTAGAAGTCGGCGCCGGACTGCTGCTGATCGCCGCCGAAGCGTTGCGCGGCCCGGAACTGGAGACCTTGTTCCATTACCTGGAACAGCAGCCCGCGTGGTCGGACCTGCCGATTGTTTTGCTCACCCATCACGGCGGACAGGAACAGGGCCCCTCCTCGAACCTCAGCGATCAGCTAGGCAACGTGACATTTCTTGAGCGGCCGTTTCATCCGGCAACTCTAATCAGCATGGTGTCCGCAGCCCTTCGCGGCCGACGACGACAGTACGACGCCCGCGACCGCCTGATCGACCTGAGTGAAAGCGAACGGCGCCTGCAATCGACACTGGAAACCCTCGAACAGCAAGTCGAGGAACGCACCGCACAACTTCGGCACAACGAAGAAGCGTTGCGTCAGTCGCAAAAAATGGAAGCCGTCGGCCAGCTCACTGGCGGTATCGCTCACGACTTCAACAACATGCTCACCGGCATTATCGGCAGCCTTGAATTGATACGTCGGCGTCTGGCCCGAGGGCGCACCGAAGACCTCGACAGTCTGATCGACCTGGGGGTGACCTCGGCCAATCGTGCCGCCAGCCTGACTCATCGCCTGCTGGCCTTTTCCCGTCGGCAATCGCTCGACTCCAAAGCCGTGCAGATGAATAGCCTGGTGCTGTCGATGGGCGAGCTGCTACAACGCAGCCTCAACGAAAGCATTCAACTGGACATGCGTCTGGACGAAAAACTCTGGGTGGCCGAGGCGGACCCCAATCAACTGGAAAGCGCCCTGCTTAACCTGGTCATTAATGCCCGCGACGCCATGCCCGAGGGCGGCAAATTGGTGGTCGAGACCAGTAATCAGGTCCTGCACCGTGAGTTCACCGTGGCGTATCCCAATCTTGAGCCCGGCGATTATGTGATGCTAAGCGTCACCGACAACGGCAGCGGCATGCCGCAAAGCGTGATCAGTCGTGCGTTCGATCCATTCTTCACCACCAAGCCCATTGGCCAGGGTACCGGCCTGGGTCTGTCGATGATTTACGGGTTCAGCAAACAGTCACGCGGCCATGTTTCGATCGACAGCGAAATCGACCAGGGCACGACTGTCAGGCTTTACTTGCCGCGTTTCCGTGGCGAGGAGCTTGAACATCCCACTTCCGATATCCCGCAAACCCCCCGTGCGATAGATGGCGAAACCGTGCTGATCGTCGAAGACGACCCAGCCGTACGCGTACTGGTCAGCGCGGTGCTCAGTGAGTTGGGTTATGCATATTTAGAAGCTGGAGACGCCGACGGTGCGGTGCCGATTCTCAACTCAACGCAGCGCATCGACCTGCTGATCAGCGATGTCGGTTTGCCGGGCATGAATGGCCGGCAACTGGCTGAGATAGGCCGGCAGTACCGACCGGGGCTCAAAGTTTTGTTCATCACTGGATACGCCGAACATGCGGCGGTACGTGGCGGTTTTCTTGATCCGGGAATGCAGATGATCACCAAACCGTTCACTTTCGATCTGCTAACCGCCAAAGTGCGGGAGATGATTAAAAGCTGAAACCCCAAAAAACCTGGAGCTTCGGCAGCTCCTACATGACATCGATCAAGAAGAGACTGGCTGGCTTAGGCCAACAGCTCCTGAATCTTTTCCTGCAACAAATCCAGATCAAACGGCTTTTCCAGAATCGGCGCCTTGAGCGTGATCGGGCTGCCGGTCTCGCGGATTTCCTGCGGATAACCGCTGATGAAAATTACCTTGAGGTCAGGTCGCAGCTTCACGGCGGGCTCGGCAATCTGCACGCCGGAGATGCCGCCGGGTAAACGGAAATCAGTGATCAGGACATCAAGATGCGGCTTGCTCGCCAGAATCTCGAAAGCCTGTTCGCCGCTTTCGGCCTGGAGCACGCGATAGCCCTGCCCCGACAGATAATCCGTCAGAACCATCAAGATAACGGGTTCGTCCTCGACGACGAGTACTACATCTTGTGCATCTACGCTCATGGGAAGCCTTTGTTCGGTCAATAGCTGCTGTTACGACCGTGTGGTCACTCAGAGGTTGCGTCGGATTTGCCGTTTTCCTCGATCGGCAGACAAACGCGAAACAGGGCGCCCTCGTTGATTTGACTCTCGACGACGATGGAGCCGCCATGGGCGGCGACGATCTGCTCGGAAATAAACAGACCCAGCCCGAGACCGGCCACTACCGTCTTGGCGGAAACCCGTTCGAACTGTTGGAAAATACGCTTCTGATTCTCTGCGCTGATGCCGATCCCGTGGTCCTGAACCTCAACCCGGGCTTCGTTGCCCTGGCGATAGACGCGTACCTGAATAGGGCTTCTGCCGCCATAACGCAACGCGTTGGTCAACAGATTGGAAATCACCTGCTCGATGCGGAACTCATCCCAGCAACCTTTCACCGGCAGATCCGCTTCGAAGGTGACTGTGGTTTCCGCCGCTTCGATTTGCGCGGCAAAATTTTGCAGTAGATTGCTCACCAACTGCACAAGGTCGAAGGCATTGGGCCGGATCGACAGCTTGCCGGTACGAATCCGCGATACGTCGAGCATGTCCTCGATCAAGCGAATCAAGCTTTTGATCTGCCGCTCGTCACGATCGACCATGGCGTGCATCTTGTCGAGGGTGAACGCCGCTGCGTTGTCCCGCGCCAGGTGCATCTTGCGCAATTGGGTTTCGAGTATCAGGCCATTGAGTGGCGTGCGCACTTCATGGGCGACGATTGACATGAAGTCATCGCGCATCCGCACCGCTTGCTCAAGCTCCGACTGGGTGCTCTGCAATTGTTGCAGCAGCGCTTCCTGCTCTCGGCGGGCCTGCTCCAGCGCCTCGACCTGTTGCTTCATGGCCTTGCTCTGGCGATACAGATCGACGAACACGTTGACCTTGCTCTTCACCGCGTGGATATCCAGCGGCTTGTGCAGAAAGTCCACCGCGCCGCTTTCGTAGCCCTTGAACGCGTAGTTCAATTCGCGGCCGGCGGCGCTGACGAAAATGATCGGGATGTTCTTGGTTTTCTCGGTGCCGCGCATCAACTCGGCCAGTTCGAAGCCGTTCATGCCGGGCATCTGCACGTCGAGAATGGCCATGGCGAACTCGTGTTCCAGCAGCAGTGACAATGCTTCGTCGGCCGACAACGCCTTGTAGACGGTGCGGTCTTCACGCCTGATCAGCGCTTCGAGTGCCAGCAGGTTCTCGGGCAGATCGTCGACGATCAGCAGTTTTGCCTGGATATTACTCAGCATGCGATTCGTTCCAGCTCGACTAACAGACGGCCGATGCCGTGAATGGGTAAGACATGATCTGGCTGCTGAACCTTCAGCGCAGCCAGAGGCATGGTTGCAATCTGGGCCTCATCAGGATCCTGCACGATGGTCAGCCCGCCGTAGCGTTTGACCTGCGCCAGCCCGCGCGCGCCATCGTGACTGGCACCGGTCAGCAGCACAGCGGCCAGCGCCGGCCCGTAGACGTCGGCAGCCGACTCGAAGAGATAGTCAATCGATGGCCGCGAATGATGAAGCCGGTCCTCAAGGCTCAAGGACAAACTGCGATCCTGCTCCACCGACAGGTGATAACCGGGCGTGGCGAAATACACCGTACCGGGTTGGATGTCCTGCTTGTCCGTAGCCTCTTCGACCGGCAGCAGCAGACGTCGGGCAAACACTTCGGCCAACTGGCTGCGACGCTCTTGCGGCAAGTGCAACACGATGATGATCGGCAGCACAAAGCCTCGGCGTAACGGGCCAAGCAGGTTCATCAATGCCTCGACGCCACCGGCGGAAGCCCCCATCACAATAGCCTCGATTCGAGGCAGATCCGCAGTCTCGTTCATTTTTTGCGGTAGATCCGTTCGTGTTTCACCAGCGGCTCGAACTGGTTCGCATAGCTGGAAAAATCCAGCGTCTCTTTACTGCCCAGTACCAGAAAACCGCGATGACAAAGCGATTCATGGAACAGCCCGAACGCACGGTCCTGAAGCTTCTTGTTGAAGTAGATCAGCACATTGCGGCAGGAAATCAATTGAGTTTCGGAGAACACACTGTCAGTGGCCAGGCTGTGATCGGCAAACGTAACGTTCTCGCAAAGGCTCTTGTCGAAAATCGCGTAACCATAAGCGGCAGTGTAGTAGTCGGCAAATGAACACTGACCACCGGCCTGCTGATAGTTGGCGGTGTAGGCGCGGACGTTTTCCATCGAAAAAATTCCCTGCTTGGCCTTGTCCAGCGAGCGCGGATTGATGTCGGTGGCGTAAATGATCGTGCGATCGAGCAGGCCCTCTTCGCGCAGCAGAATCGCCATCGAATAGACCTCCTCCCCCGTGCTGCATCCAGCGATCCAGATCTTGATCGACGGATAGGTACGCAGCAGTGGCACCACTTCCTTGCGAATGGCGAGGAAGTGCGACGGATCGCGAAACATCTCGCTGACCGGGATCGTCAACAATTGCAGCAGTTGCATGAACGCCGTCGGGTCATGCAGGACTTTCTCCTGCAACGCCGAAATGGTCGCGCATTCGAACTGGCCCAATGCGTGTTGCACCCGACGCTTGATCGAAGCGCCAGAGTAATCGCGAAAATCGTAGCTGTACTTGAGGTAAATAGCCTCAATCAACAGCCGCAATTCGATTTCACTGTTTCGCTCTAATGAATTACTGCCGTCCACTAAATGCGTTCCATCTTCGGTAACCACACACGAATCAGCGAGAACAGGCGATCCAGGTCGATGGGCTTGGCCAGATAATCGTTGGCGCCCGCTTGCAGGCAGCGCTCCTGATCGTCCTTCATGGCTTTGGCCGTCACCGCAATAATGGGCAGTTTGCGCCAGCGCGGATCCTTGCGGATCTCAATGGTGGCTTCGAAACCATCCATTTCCGGCATCATCACGTCCATTAGCACCAGATCGATGTCCTCGACTTCATTCAGTTTTTCAATCGCCTCACGACCGTTCCGGCCGATCACCACGACTGCGCCTTTTGTCTCCAGCGCGCTGGTCAGGGCGAAGATGTTGCGTACATCGTCGTCCACCAGCAGCACTTTGCGACCTTCGAAGACCTTGTCGCGGCTGCGCGCGGTCTTGAGCATCTTCTGCCGTTCATGGGACAACTGCGATTCGACTTTGTGCAGAAAGAGTGTGACCTCATCCAGCAAGCGTTCCGGCGAGCGTGCGCCTTTGATGATGATCGAGCGCGAATACTTGCGCAGGTCGGCCTCTTCGTCGCGGGTCAGGTTGCGCCCGGTGTAGACAATCACCGGTGGGAACGAACAGATGTCCTCGGTCGACATACGTTTGAGCAACTCGTTGCCGAGCATGTCCGGCAGCTTGAGGTCGATAACCATGCAGTCAAAAATGGTCGTGCGCAGCAGATCAAGAGCCTCTTGCGCAAGGCCCACGGCGGTGATCTGGATGTCTTCATCGCCAATCAGCCGCGCGATACTTTCGCGCTGCAGATCATCGTCCTCGACCAGCAGCACGCGTTTGACCTTCTGCGTCAGTTTGGCTTCAAGACGGGCGAACACGTCCTTCAGTTCTTCGCGGGTAGTCGGTTTGACCGCGTAACCGATGGCGCCCATGTGCATGGCCGCTTCGACACGGTCCTCGACCGAGATCACGTGCACCGGGATGTGACGGGTTTCGGCACGTTCTTTCAAACGCTGCAACACGGTCAGGCCAGAGTGGTCCGGCAGGCGCATATCGAGCAGGATTGCGTCTGGTACAAACTCTCGCGCCAAGTCATAGCCTTCGTCCGCACCGTGGGCGACCAGGCACTGATAACCCAGCTCATGCGCCAGGTCGTAGAGGATGTGGGCGAAGTTCGGCTCGTCCTCGATCACCAGAATGCAGCGAGTGGCGAACGGTGACTTATCGCGATCATCGGCAAAACGCGGGATGTTGATCGGTGCCAGTGACGCAGCCGGCACCGCGGCTACGGCAACAGGCGTGACGACCGCCGGCGGGGTAAAGCTCAGCGGCGCAAAACGATTGTCGACCGGTTCGCTGTACTGCAACGGCAATACCAGGGTGAACACACTGCCCTGCCCCGGCGTGCTGCTGACGCTGATCGAACCGCCAAGCAACATTGCCAGATCCCGGGAAATCGACAAGCCCAGACCGGTGCCGCCGTACTTGCGGTTGGTGGTGCCATCGGCCTGACGGAAGGCTTCGAAGATGCTTTCCTGCTGATCCGTGGCAATGCCGATCCCCGAATCCTGAACGATGAACGCAATGCGCTCATCGGGCTGACTGGCAATCGTCAGGCTGACCGAGCCTCGCTCGGTGAACTTAACGGCATTGGACAGCAGGTTTTTGATCACCTGTTCCAAGCGTTGGCGGTCAGTAAACATCGTCGTCGGAGCGCCCGGTTGCACTTCAACATGGAACGCCAGCTTCTTATCCGCCGCGATCGGTTCGAAGACACCACGCAAACCGTCCGCCAGCCGCGCGACGTAGGTGTTTTCCGGCAGCACTTCCAGCTTGCCTGCCTCAACTTTGGAGATGTCGAGGATGTCGTTGATCAAGTTGAGCAGATCGTTGCCGGCGGAGTAGATCGACTCGGCAAACTTGACCTGCTCGGCGCTGAGGTTGTCCTGCGGGTTTTCCGCGAGCAACTTGGCGAGGATCAGCGAACTGTTCAGCGGTGTGCGCAGTTCGTGGGACATGTTGGCGAGGAACTCGGACTTGTACTTGCTCGAACGCTGCAACTCTTCGGCGCGTTCTTCGAGTTGCACCTGCGCCTGATTCAGCTCGGTGTTCTTCAGATCCATGGCGTCGCGTTGTTCGGCAAGTGTCTGGGCCTGTTCGGCCAGTTGCTCGTTGGTCTGCTCAAGCTCGACTTGCTGGGTTTCCAGATGCGCCTGGGATTCCTTGAGAATCCGCGACTGCTCTTCCAGCTCTTCGTTAGCGGTTTTCAGCTCTTCTTGCTGCACCTGCAATTCTTCGTTGAGTTGCTGGGTTTCGGCCAACACTTCTTGCAGGCGCTGGCGATAACGGGCCGCCTCGATGGAGGTGCCGATATTACTGGCAATCAGCTCCAGCAACTCGACGTCGCGGTCATTGAGCGGACGCAGGAAACCCAGTTCGATCACGCCGTTGACCCGGTCGTCTTCGCTGGTCGGCACCACCAGTACGCTGTGCGGCAGACCTTCGCCCAGACCGGAGCTGACCTTGAAGTAATCGAATGGCACCGAATCCAGCCGAACCAGACGCGCCTGCTGCACCACTTGGCCGACGATGCCTTCCGCGCCGTGAATCGACTGTTGCTGTTCTTCCTGTTCACGCGAGAAACCATAGCTGGCGACCCGCTTCAGGCCACCGTGTTCTTCGCGTACATAAAGAGCGGCCACCGCGCTGCCAAGGTACTGGGCGCAGAACTGCAGAATGTTGCGCCCCAGCAGATTCAGCGTCAGTTGCCCCAAGACCTGCTCGGCCAGCTCGGTTTGGCCGTTACGCAGCCAGGCCTGTCGCTCCAGACGTTCGGCGGCGGCCTGCTGCGCTGCCAACGTGGCACCGTAGCTTTGCGACAGATTGACCAGATCGCGCCGACCAATGTAGGCCAGCAACCCGCTGATACTGGCAACAAACAGCAGATAAAGGGTGATGCTCCAGATCGTGGTGCGGCGCACTTCTTCATTGCGCGTGGTGCGCAACTGCTGCTCCATGTCGATCACGTCTTCGAACTGCTTGCGGATTTCATCGGTCAGACGCTTGCCCCGCCCGGCCCGAACCGCACCACGGTAATCACCGCTGGCGCGCTGCAAGTCGATCATCGATTGGGCATAAGTCGCCCATTCGGTCTGCAAGGCCTGGAGCCGGCGCAAGCGATCCGTCTGCACTGGATTGTCGGCTGTCAGCTCTAGCAACGTATTGAGCGCGACATTGATGCGCGGTTTGGCCGTTTCATACGGGTCAAGGAAGTGTTCGTCACCGCTGAGCAGGAACCCGCGCATGCCGGTTTCCAGGTCCACGGTGAGTTTCACGGCTTCATTGGCGTTATTGATCACCCGGTCAGTGTGTTCAACCCACTGGATAACCGACAGCAGATAGGTGATCAGCGACACGAAGAACACCGCACTGAGCACGCCGACGCCAAGCGGCAGGCTGACGTTGCGACTCAGGAGTTTACGAAAACGCTGCTCATCAACCGAAGACGAAGAGGACATGGGGCGGCCTTGGCGAACTGTAGAAAAACACGGAGTTTGCCCGAAAACCGACCTCTGGATCCATTTTTCTCACCATATATGCGGCTATTTCCTACAATTGCCTACGCCGCTAGGCGTGCAACAGTTATCCTTGCGCGTTGATTTGCAGCTAACCTTTTTTGTATCAAACCGGGAACTTGTGGCTATGCGCCACTTACTCATGCAAGACCCCGGCATTTCTGATCGACCGGTACGCCCGAAACCTACCCTTGAGAGCTTAAATATGTCCGCCACCCTTTCCACCATCCTGGTAGTCGAAGACGATGCCATCGTGCGCATGTTGATCGTCGATGTGCTGGAGGAACTGGAATTCAATGTCCTGGAGGCGGATGGCAGTGAACAGGCGCTGGAAATTCTCAACCACGCGGCTACGCACATCGACCTGATGATGACCGACGTCGGCTTGCCGGGCATGGATGGCCGTGAACTGGCGACTGAAGCGCATAAGCTGCGCCCCGCACTGCCAATCCTGTTTGCCAGTGGTTACGCTGAAAATCTCGACGTACCCGATGGCATGCACGTCATCGGCAAACCATTTTCGATTGACCAGTTGCGCGACAAGGTGACAGGCATTCTTGCAAATCAACGCGTTTGATCACGTTGTCCGAACCATGATCACAGACTCCCGCAAACACCGTACATTCTCTCCCCTGATGCCCCTCCCTCCTGACAAGGACAAGCCGGACACCGTCCGGTTTGTGTTCTAATCTGCGCTGTTTTTCCCCCCACCGTGTACGTCTAGGAATCCGCGTTATGAGTCAGCCTGCAACCAAAGTTCTCGTCATTGGTTACGTCTGGCCCGAACCCCGCTCCTCCGCCGCCAGCGGGCACGTGATGCAGATTCTCGAGACGTTCCTGGAGCAAGGCTGGGACATTACCTTCAGCAGCCCGGCGGGTCCCGGTGAACACAGGGCGGACCTGTCGGCGCTGGGCATCCGCGAGGTGCCTATCGAACTCAATAACAGCAGCTTCGATACCTTCATCAGCGAACTGGCGCCCGACATTGTGTTGTTCGACCAGTTCATGATGGAGGAACAGTTCGGCTGGCGCGTTGAAAAGCATTGTCCCGACGCCCTTCGTATTCTCGAAACATCCGATCTGCAAAGCTTGCGGCATGCCCGCCATCAACGTCTCAAGGATCGTTTGAAAGCCAGCAGCGATCAGGATGACTTCAGTGATTTGTTCGCCCCGGCATTGCGCGAAGAATTCGAATTGATGGCCGATACCGACCTGGCCAAGCGGGAAATCGCTGCGCTGTATCGCTGTGACTTGAACCTGATGATTTCCGAAGTGGAAATCGACTTGCTGGTCGAGCAATTCGGCCTGCCGCGCCAATTGTTGCACTGGTGCCCTTTGATGGTCGACCTGCCAACGGCGCCAGCGCGAGCGTTCGAGGAGCGCGCGCATTTTCTGAGCATCGGTAACTTCCGCCACGCGCCCAACTGGGATGCCGTGCTGTGGATGAAGAACACCCTCTGGCCGTTGATCCGCCAGCAACTGCCGCAGGCGCAACTGCATATCTATGGCGCCTACACGCCGCCCAAAGCCACTGCACTGCATAACGCGGCGCAAGGGTTCCACATCATGAACTGGGCCGAAGATGCGTTGCAGGTCATGTCGGCAGCGCGGATCTGTCTGGCGCCGCTGCGCTTTGGCGCCGGCATCAAGGGCAAACTGGTCGACGCCATGCTGTGCGGCACACCCAGTGTCACCACGCCGATTGGCGCTGAGGGCATGCACGGGGATCTGCCATGGCCTGGAGCGGTCACGCTTTCGGCAAGCGAATTCGCCAACAGTGCTGTTCAGCTCTATAGGGATGAGGCGCGTTGGCAAGCGAGCCAAATGGCTGGGAATACGTTGCTCGATGAGCGTTACCAAAAGGCAATTCACGGCCCGGCGCTGATTGAAAAATTGTTCAACTGCCAGATAAATTTGAAACAACTTAGAGCCAGTAACTTTATTGGAAACATGCTGCGCCACCACTCCCACAAAAGCACTCAATATATGGCGCAGTGGATCGAGGCAAAAAATCGCAACATCACACCAACTGCCGATATGTAAAAAAGGGTCGCTACACAACTTGCATAAAGTCAACGTTAGCCAAATAACCGCCATTCGTTATATACATCCTGCGCAGCAACTTCAAACAACTTACCAAACCCGCAGGATGTAAAGCATGACACCGACCGACATTAAAGATTTCCTCGCTTACGAGTGGATGAGAGCAACACCCGAACTGAACAATCTGTCACTCAATGAAATGACATTGCCGGGCACTCACAATGCGGGTTGCGACCTGGAGGCGTCTTACTCGAATGCGTTCACCCGCAACTGGTTCGCCTGCCAGGACGTTCCCTTTTTCAGCCAATTGAGCCGCGGTGCCCGGGCTCTTGATGTGCGCTTGGTCTATGACGCCAGTGCGCACGGACTTGCGAAATTTCGTTTTGTACATAATGGAACCTGGTCTTCGCGCACACTGGCCGATCTCATTCGGGGCATTAAAGCGTTTCTTGATCGAAGTTTTCACGAGTTCATCATTCTCGACTTCCACAAACTCGAACATGGCGACGAACCGTTCGACTTCAAGTATTTTAACGACATGATGAAGGAGCATCTTGGTGAACACATCATACCCACAGAAAACAAGGCTCTTACGCTTGGCCAACTAAAGGCAGCCAGCCGGCCTCAGCGAGTTTTGGTCAATGCACCTTATAACAACAGCCTTGATCGAAAACTGTTCGGCTCTGAAATTCCCCATCGTTGGGCCGGTAGCGACGCTACAAAAGTTGTCGGAGATACTTTTTCTCACTCGCGCTTAAAAACTTTTGTTACTGAAGTTCTGGCCAATCCTCCCGGGAAACGGGCGCCGTGGTCGCTGTCGGCTGCCGTCTATGACGCCGGCGGCCCCGTCAGAATGCTGCAAGACCTCGACGAATGGTTCGACCCCACAAAAAGTGATTGGGCGGAACAGTGCAGCATCATCAACTTCGATTTTATTAAAAACTCCAAACTCGTGTATTTCTGTTATCTGGCAAATCTGAAAAAAGCGAGCAGAAAGTCTCGACAGGCTTGATATCCAGCATGCGGCGGCACCGGGCTGGCACCCGGCATACTGAAAGAGGCATGATCGCCCTGCGATAACAAAAAAAGCACTCAGCCATGACCCGAACCGCACGCGTGACCGACCCCTCTTATGAGTTGATGGATGACCACAACGGGTTATCCATCATCTACCGTCAGCACGGCTTCCCCTGCCCGCTGGTGCGCTGGCATTTCCATAAGGAATACGAGCTACACCTGATCGTCGCCAGCTCCGGCAAGGTATTCATTGGCGACTACATTGGTAACTTCTATCCCGAATCGCTGTTTCTCACCGGACCCAATCTGCCGCACAACTGGATAAGCCAGGTGGCCGAAGACGAAATCGTCGAAAAACGCGACATGCTGGTCAATTTCACCGACGAACTGTTCGAGAGCGGCCATCAGGTGTTCGCTGAACTGAAAACGCTGGCGCCTTTATTGGAGCGTGCTCAGTACGGCATCGAATTCCGCTGCAAGCGTACGATTCGCCAGGCCATGACCCTGATGCAACGAATCGCCGACACCCGTGGCGTCACCCGGCTCGGGCACTTTTTCATCCTCATGGAATTGCTCGCGGCCAGCGACGATTTCCAACTGCTGTCCGGCGCCACCACGTCGCAACTGGCGGATGAGCACAATATCGATCGCACCAACCGCGCGGTCGATTACATCTTCAGCCACTACGCCCGGGATATTTCACTGGAAGAAGTCGCCGAGCATCTGGGCATGACGCCGACCTACTTCAGCCGCGTGTTCAAACAGGCGACCGGGCGCACCTTCATCGAGTTCGTCAATCGCTTGCGCATCAGCAAATCCTGCGAGCTATTGGCAGATGGCGACAAACCGGTGACTGATGTGTGTTTCGAGTCGGGCTTCAACAATATTTCCAACTTCAATCGGCGGTTTCAGCAGCTCAAGGGCATGACGCCCTCGCATTATCGACGCCTCGCGGTGCAGCGCCTGACTGAGCAAAACCATAGTTGACATCACAAATCCCCCTGTGGGAGCTGGCTTGCCAGCGATGAGGCCCGCACCAACGCCATCTTCATCAACTGATCCACCGCCATCGCTGGCAAGCCAGCTCCCACAGGTTTTGACCTGTTTTGGTTCTGAAACCTGTACGTATCCGATGTCATCCTCACGCTGCAATCCCCTTCCCTGCGTTAACTCCGCCAAAGCACAGTGCAAAAAAGTATCAATCAAAGTGCGACGGATGATTTGTCAGCCCTGCGTTTGAAGGCTGTAATCAGCGCACATTCTTCCTGCATTCGGAAGACACAAAAACAATAACTGTCCTTCTGTCTCCCAACGGATTCAGAAAAGGAGTGCACGATGCAACCCACTGCAAAAGCTCTGCTTGCTCTCACCTGCATGACCCTCAGCAGCGTCAGCCTTGGCGCCCAGACATTGACCATCGCCACCGTCAACAACAGCGACATGATCCGCATGCAGAAGCTCTCGAAAACCTTTGAGACCGAACATCCGGACATCAAGCTCAATTGGGTGGTGCTCGAAGAAAACGTTCTGCGTCAACGCCTGACTACCGACATTGCCACCCAGGGCGGACAGTTCGACGTATTGACCATCGGCATGTACGAAGCCGCACTCTGGGGCGCCAAGGGTTGGCTTGAACCGATGAAGGATCTGCCGGCCAGTTACGCCCTCGATGATGTGTTCCCGTCGGTGCGTGAAGGTCTCTCGGTCAAGGGCTCGCTGTACGCCCTGCCGTTCTACGCCGAAAGTTCGATCACCTATTACCGCACCGATCTGTTCAAGGAAGCCGGGCTGACCATGCCCGAGCGTCCGACCTGGGAACAGATCGCAGGCTTCGCCGAAAAACTTACCCACAAAGACAAAGAGCAATACGGCATCTGCCTGCGCGGCAAGGCCGGTTGGGGCGAGAACATGGCGCTGATCACTACCGTCGCCAATGCCTACGGTGCACGCTGGTTCGATGAGCAGTGGAAGCCGGAATTCACGGCGCCCGAGTGGAAAAATGCGCTGAATTTCTATGTCGACACCATGAAGAAGTCCGGCCCGCCGGGCGCCTCCAGCAACGGTTTTAACGAAAACCTCGCACTGTTCAACAGCGGCAAATGCGCGATCTGGGTCGATGCCAGCGTCGCCGGCTCATTCGTCACCGACAAGACCCAGAGCAAGGTTAGCGACCACGTTGGCTTCACCTTCGCACCCCATCAAGTCACCGAAAAAGGTTCGGCCTGGTTGTACTCGTGGGCGCTGGCCATTCCGACCAGCTCCAAGGCCAAGGATGCCGCGAAAACCTTCAGTGCCTGGGCCACGTCCAAAGAATACGGCGCACTGGTTGCCGAGAAGGATGGGATCGCCAACGTACCGCCGGGCACCCGCGCCTCGACCTACAGCGAGGCGTACATGAGCGCCGCGCCGTTTGCCAAGGTCACGCTGGAATCGCTGAAAGTCGCCGACCCGAGCAAACCGACCCTCAAACCCGTGCCTTACATCGGCATTCAACTGGTGACCATTCCTGAGTTCCAGGCGGTGGGCACGCAGGTCGGCAAGCTGTTCTCGGCGGCGTTGATCGGCCAGACAACGGTGGATCAGGCGCTGGCGTCAGCGCAGCAGACCACTGAACGCGAAATGAAGCGCGCGGGTTATCCGAAGTAATCCGTAAAACTCGCTCCTGCCTCCTGTGGGAGCGAGCTTGCTCGCGAATGCGATCTGACATTCAACACTGATGTCGACTGACACGACGCTTTCGCGAGCAAGCTCGCTCCCACATGGGATCTTCATAGGTCTGTATGACTCGGTTGTGATCACCATGAATACTTCAACTGCCAAAGCCCAAATCGACCTGTCCCAGCCGCAGCGCAAAAGTCGCGTGGCCAATCCCGGCTGGTTTCTGGTCAGCCCCTCGGTGGCCCTGTTGCTGCTGTGGATGATCGTGCCGCTGGGCATGACCATTTACTTTTCAATGATCCGCTACAACCTGCTCTACCCCGGTGAAAACCAGTTCGTCGGGCTTGAGAACTTCACTTATTTTCTGACCGACTCGGGGTTCATGCCCGGTGCCACCAATACCCTGTTGCTGGTCGGCAGCGTGTTGCTGATCAGTGTGGTGTTCGGCGTGTTGATCAGCGCGTTGTTGGAGGCCAGCGAGTTTCTCGGTCGTGGCATCGTGCGAGTCATGCTGATTTCGCCGTTCTTCATCATGCCCACCGTCGGCGCGTTGATCTGGAAGAACCTGATTTTCCATCCGGTGTCGGGAATCCTCGCCTACATCTGGAAACTGTTCGGCGCGCAACCGGTGGACTGGCTGGCGCACTACCCGCTGCTGTCGATCATCATCATTGTTTCGTGGCAATGGCTGCCCTTCGCGATCCTGATTCTGATGACTGCTATGCAGTCCCTCGACCAGGAGCAGAAAGAAGCCGCTCGACTGGATGGCGCCGGGCCTATCGCGATTTTCTGGCACCTGACGCTGCCGCACCTGGCTCGGCCGATTGCGGTGGTGGTGATGATCGAAACGATCTTCCTGCTATCGGTGTTCGCCGAGATTTTCACCACCACCAACGGCGGCCCCGGCTACGCCTCGACCAACCTCGCCTACCTGATCTACAACCAGGCGCTGGTGCAGTTCGACGTCGGCATGGCCTCGGCGGGCGGCTTGATTGCCGTGGTCATCGCCAACATCGCCGCGATCATACTGGTGCGG